>JAISBG010000696.1 GCA_031266315.1 Planctomycetaceae bacterium
ACAAAAGTTTTTTGCGGTTAGCATTCGCGGAATAGGCACGAATTTTTTCCGCTGTTAGTTTGAGCAATAATTCGGCGGCAGTGAGATTACGTTGCCGCAAGGCGATTTCGCCAAGCAACAAATAGGCTTCGGGATCATCGGGATTTTCTTCGGTTCCCATTTCGAGGTTTGCGCGAACCGCATCACCCAAATTCGCCTGAGCAAACCATTGAGCCAACACAATTCGCGGCGGCATAATATCGGGATGTTCGGCGTACAACGTTTTTAACAAATTGAGAGCGTCGGGAAATTTTGAAGCGTTGAATGCGGCAACCGCTTTTTCAAGTCCCGCTTTAACCTCCGGCGAAACCGGAACTTCCGTTGTATTTTCTCTGGCGGGTGTTGCTGCTGCCGCTGTTGTTTTGGCGGCATTTCCCGGCGAAGGCGGCGACTGAGCAAAAACGGCAGTATCGAAGAAAATATTACCGCAAAAAACAAAGATCATTAACATCAAACACCGGCTTATTGCAAACACAAGACCAGAGGACGAAAAAATGATACGATGTTTGGAGAGTTGTTTATGATTTGAGTTGGAGCAAAGTTTAAGAGTTGTTGTCATGGCGAAAGTTATTCGTAAAATGGTTTTGTGGTTGAGTAATTACGTTTCAATCGTAACGTACCTTACGACATCTAATCGAACTTCGTTTGAGTTCTTTAAAAAAATTATAATAATTCAAATCGCTTTGGTCAATGGGACAGTAGGATGGCAGGTTTTTCTTCCGCCCCTTTAGGGGCAATGCGTAACAACCCACCGCAACGCGGTGGGTAACAGTCCCTCTCCCAACAATCGCCCTGAAAGGGCAATGCAAAGCGGATTGGCATTGCCCTTTCAGGGCGAATTTATAGGTGTGCTTTCACCCACCGCGTTGCGGTGGGTTGTTATGCAATGCCCCTAAAGGGGCGGAGAAAAACTTCTAATTCTACGGTATGTTTTGCCGACTTTTTTATTTACGGTACGTAACATGAGATTTAATCTTGTTTTAATTTTTTAATTAATGTAATGATTCAGTGGAATTTTCGTTAAAAAAGGTCAGCGACTTCATGTTGATCGACATTTAACGAAAATTCCATTGAAATATTACGATTATTGTTAAATTCATTACGCTCCGAATTATTGTTATTCCTGTGCTAATACATTGTTCCCTTGAGAAAAAATAACTAAAAAAACATTTTGTTTACATATTGCCTTTGAAAACTGTCGATAATGTAAAATACTGTAGTGATCTTTATGTGAATAATTACGATTTTTATTCCCCAATCAAAACTGACGAACACAAAAGTTTTTACTTCAAGTTTATTCTATCGGGAAACAGCGTGAATTATGAAACAAAAATCACTTATAACATACTTTCTGAATATTTTTCTGACCGGCTTTATTGTTTTGTTGAATTTAACAATGGTAACGGCTCAAGTTACGTCTTTACCTGCAAGCGATCCGACGGGAGCCGAAAGTGTTCATCGTGATCAGATTTACGACCGGTTTCGGGTGGAACGTCAGATCGAACAGAGTCGTGTCCGACCCGCTCGTCCCCAGATCACAACACCGCAACCTGATCCCGTCAACTGGAATGAAAAATCGAAACAAGAAATATTTAAACTCAATTCCGTTATTTTCGATCCGGAGCCAAAATCAATCAGTTCTTTTGATCTTCAGAAAATTACTCGGAAATATACATTACGTGACGGGGTTAGTCTGCTTGACCTTTACACCATGCTTACCGAAATTGATATGTTATTTGACGAGAAACATATTGTAGGGCGTGCGGTGTTACCGGTGCAAGAGGTTGATAACGGTGTTCTCCGTGTCAAAATTATCGAAGCACAAATCGGAAAAACAGTCATTGAGACGAAACGTCCCGCTCATCTGTTTTTCGATGAAACGAAATCTGATTTTGTTCCGGTTAATGATTTTTTCAGTAAAAAATTTGTCAAAAAGCAATTTGGTTTTAGTGAAAAAGGAGTATTGAATACAAAAAATCTGGAAGACGAATTACTCCGTTTTAACCGTCGATTCCGCAGTCAGTTGGTTGCGGAGGTTGAACCCGGTGACGAACAAGGGTTGAGTAATCTGAAACTAACACTCATCAAACCTCAACCGATTTCCGCGAGTTATTTTGTTGACAATTCCGGCAGAAAAAATTCCGGTACAATCCGAAACGGATTTTACGCACAATTACAAGGAATACTTGGTCTTGACGATTCTTTTTTTGTTTCCTACGACGAAACGAAGGGGACATCAATGCTGGTTTTATCCGGCGGGTTGCCGATCAACACACATGGAACTTCCTTTGATTTATCGTACGATTACGGCACGCCGCGCACGATTGACGGACCTTTTGCGGTGTTGGGAATTCACGGTATTTCGGAACGCATCAGACCGTCATTCCGGCAACAGATTATCAATGAAAAAAACAAAAACCTTGCTCTATTCCTTGCGGTTGAAAATTACCATTCAAAAACGTGGTTTGATCAAGACCTCAATTATGCGGAGAAATTGACTTCGACAACAGCGGGATTCGATTACAATTTACGTTTTGACAAATCAATACTTTACGGTTCGTTTTCTGTAACAGCCGGCAATGTCGGTATTGCCGATTACTTATCGACGTACCGGTATCGTGATTTTTGTTTACTTCGTGCGAGTTTGTTACGAGTTTGGAATCCGACGGACAGAAGTACGTTTATTCTTCGCAGCAATGGTCATACGGCGTTGACG
>JAISBG010000739.1 GCA_031266315.1 Planctomycetaceae bacterium
AGCAAATTGAGTTGCCTTCCGTTTTGGAATCAAGTTACCAACCGTCAACAGGGGCAAGTCGGCTATCGCCGACGCGACCTTTCAGCGAAAGGTCGCCCACCTGATGATTTGACGATTCCAGTGGGAAACACCTAATCCGGTAGAATCAGAAAAAACTTTTGTTTTCTCTTTACGCCTGCCATAAATTGATTATAATGAAATAATGTTTAAGATAGTCAATCTTGTATTATTGCAAATTGAGAATATCTTTTTACAGTAACACAAAGAAAGATTGATTATTTTAAGAATCTAAAATCAATTATCCGGCAAATTTTATAATGAAAGGTTATTTTATGAGTGAAAATGTTTTAGTGATTGAATCTGAAACTGAGTTTAATACGATAATTCAGTCTGGGATTGTTCTGGTTGATTTTTTCGCGACATGGTGCGGACCGTGCCGGATGCAAGGTCCTATTCTTGATGCTCTTGCCGCAGAAATCGGTAATACCGCCAAAATTATTAAGGTTGATGCCGACCAATTTCAATCGCTTGCGGTTAAGTACGATGTTTCGAGCATTCCGACATTGATTTTGTTCAAAAACGGTCAGGTCATCAATCGGCTTGTCGGATTGCAGCAAGCGGCAACTTTGAAAACCGCCTTCGAAAACGCCGCAACTTAAAATATCGTAATACACCAAGCAAGTCTGTCCCAATACTTCGTCTTGAATCCGACACGGTTGTGCAGTGTCGGAATAAATTGAATTTTTAAAATAGAAAAATGTAACCGTTCACGGAGAATGGAAACCATTGAAATCGGGTGTAATTGAAATCGGTCAATTTAAAAAAATTTCCGGACAACACCGTGTCTAAGAAAAAGCGGAAAGTCATATTATGCAAAATATTACGCGAACCCGAAAAACTACGGTTCCTACATTTTTTGGTGATACATTATTAAAAGGTAAAAGAATAGAAGTTGATTTACGAGATAAAATAAAACCAAAAGTATTTTACCAGCACGAAAACGGGCAACTTTGGCTTGGCGACAGTATCCAATGGTTGAAATCATTGCCTGCCGAAAGTGTGGACATGATTTTTGCTGATCCGCCGTACAATATCAAGAAAGCCGACTGGGATAATTTTGAAAGTCAGGAAGCCTACATTAAATTTTCAATGGAATGGATTGAGAGTACGGCAAAAATTTTGAAACCGACCGGAACTCTTTTTATTTGTGGGTTTTCCGAAATACTCGCTGATCTAAAACATCCGGCAAGCCGTCTGTTTCAATCATGCCGTTGGCTCATTTGGCATTACAAAAATAAGGCAAATCTCGGTTCAGATTGGGGACGGAGCCACGAGAGTATTTTACAATTTCGTAAATCCAAAAATTTTACTTTCAATATTGATACGATTCGTATTCCTTATAACGAACACACGTTAAAATACCCGTCACATCCGCAAGCGGAAACAAGTCAGTATGGAAATGGAAAGAAAACCGCGCAACATTGGACGCCCAATAAAAATGGAGCGAAACCTAAAGATGTACTTGACATACCGCAGGATTTATTGGAAATTCCTACGACTTGTAACGGCATGCACGAAAAAACCCCGCACCCAACACAAAAACCGGAAGAACTTTTGAGAAAATTGATTTTGGCTTCGTCCAATGTTGGCGATACGGTTCTTGATCCATTTTGCGGTTCCGGCACAACACCGGTTTGTTCCGAACAATTACAACGTCAATGGCTTGCTTGTGATCTTTCGCCCGAATATTTAGAATGGGCGGCGAATCGAATTGATCTGGTGGAAGATTGGAGCATTGATACATGGATAAAATATGATTTTGAAAATTTGAAAAGAAGAAATTCAATAAGATGAACTTAAAACAAATCGTTACAAAAGTAACGGACAAAAGTAAGTTTTCCGACTTAAAAGCATTTATCAATTTTTGCGATGACTATTTGAAGTTTATCGCAGACAATTTGCAAGCAGTGATAGTATCACAAAATGAAAATCATTACATTTTTTATCAATACGCGCAAGAAGGTAATTTTCAAATCACCCGCCCAATAAACTCCAACCTGATGTACGATAAGAAACAGTTTACTGATGCTTCAAAAGAATTTTTGCAAATATTAAATACGGTTAAAAAAATAAATAAGCACGATAAACCGGTTCGGGAGATTATAAACAATACAACCTACACGGTTCAACAATCAATCGGAGCAGCATTAGACGGGCTTTCCGCTGGGAATTCCAATACCGCACGAAAATTAAACGGTGATTTATTTGAGCGTTTCATTCGATTGATTATAACAGAGATAGGAATTGATTGCCGTTCGGGTGTTGTGCATATTCCGGTAAAGCTGAATAATGAAAAAGCGTTTACCATGAATTACCAACACGATTTAATTATTGAAAAAAACAAGGAGATCAAAGTGATCGGTTCAGTCAAAACATCAAGTAAAGACCGCCTTGACAAAATATTTATTGATAAATTTTTGTATAATAAACTAACAGAAACGACCGTACCTCATATTGCCATTTTCCTCAACGATGTACAAAGAAAAAACACCAGACAAAAAAACAAATATGGTATTGATACTACTTTTTTGCCCGGACATTTCAAAGGCTATACCGTGAAACTCAATTCGCTTGACGGTGTGTATTATTGTGATATTCGCCCGAATATGCAAACCGAAGAGATATTAAAAGATCACATCAAAACTTTTGATAACCTACTCATTGAAGATATTTGGGAATTTCAGAAATAAAAATAGAACATTTTATTCTGTAATTTTATTTTAGCGGCAGATTTTTAGCAGTTATTTTAGTATAAATTTAAGTACCCGGCATGAGCGAAATTTCTGTTAAAACTTTTTCGATTGTTTCGCTTGGTTGTCCCAAAAATCTTGTTGACAGCGAGTATTATGTTCAGGAAATGAAGCAAGCCGGTTTTGAGTTTCGACCCGAACTTGATGGTTGTGAAACAGTTATTCTGAATACTTGTGGATTTTTGCGTTCTGCGAGAGACGAAGCGCGAAAATATCTTGACGCTCTGATCGAATTGAAAAATCAAGGACATATCCGCCGGATTGTTGTTCGCGGTTGTATGCCGAAGTTTGAGGGAATCAAAAAACTCGCAACAGAATTTCCCGATGTGGACGAATGGTTTGGTGTTCCCAATAACGCAACATCAAAAACTGTTTCGTTTAAACGGCGTGAGATATTAACGAAAAAACATGTTGCTTATTTAAGGATTGCCGATGGTTGTGATCGGCACTGTACGTTTTGTGCGATTCCGAACATTCGCGGAGTGTTTCGAAGTGAACCGATGGAATCTCTTCTGGAGGAAGCGCGGCAACTTGCGGACGCCGGTGTTCGGGAACTTATTGTGATTGCTCAGGAAACGACCTTTTGGGGAACCGATCTCTACGGTAAACCGCAATTACCTCGATTGCTTCGGGAACTTGAACAGATTGAAGGGATTCGCTGGATTCGTGTGATGTACGCTTATCCTCAGTTTTTCGACGACGAATTAATCGAACTCTTTGCCGCTGGCGGAAAAGGGAAAGGAAAATTGTTACCGTATATTGATATTCCGTTACAACATGCCGCCGATGATATTCTACACCGAATGAACCGCCGTGTTACCAAAGCGGAAACAGAAAAACTTTTAGAAAAATTGCGGGAACAAATTGATCATCTTGTACTTCGGACATCGCTTATTGTTGGTTTTCCCGGCGAAACGGACACATTGTTCGGGGAACTATTGAAATTTGTCGAAACATGGAAATTTGAGCGGGCAGGCGTGTTTCCGTTTTCAGCCGAAGCGGGAACTCCTGCCGCGAACTTTGGAAATCGTGTTCCGCAACGTGTTATCGAACGCCGTTTTGAACGGCTTTACAAAGT
>JAISBG010000088.1 GCA_031266315.1 Planctomycetaceae bacterium
GTAATGAGGTTGGTTTTGGGAAATCCATTATACTACTGAGGTTGTTTTGTCAGAAAAATTAGGTTGAAAATGAAGTTGCGAAAACTTAATTTCAATCTTTTGAAAAATACCCAATACAACCCTAACACAGTATAGTATAAAGTAGGACGATTATACTTACCTGAGATTATTCTCAAAATTCCGAAACAATTTTTCATTTTTGATATACTAATGAGCCGGTTTTTTCTTTTCAGGCGTCAAACTCGAAAACGGTTAAAATTCCATTTTCCTTGGGCGTTTCTTGTGTTTAATTCGGGACTTTGCCTTCTTCTGTTTTGGAGTATCCTGTTTAGCGATCAACAAACAGGTTTTCGTGACGAATCTCATTTTCACTATCCGCTTTTCAGGTATATCCAAGCGGAACTGAATGCCGGTCGATTTCCACTTTGGACTCCTTACGATAATATCGGTCAACCTTTTTTTGCCAATGCTTCTCTTGGAATTTTGTATCCGGGAAAACTTTTGTTCTTCCTTCCTTTTGATTTTGCTTTATTGTACAGTTGGTATATTGCCGGTCATGTTTTTCTTGCAACATTAACGATGTACCGTTTGATGCGGTTTTGGCGAATCAGTTCGTGGGGAGCAACTTTAGGGGCATTGTCTTACGGTTTTTGCGGAACAGTTTTTGGACAATATGGTAATCCTACTTTTCTTGCCGGAGCGGCTTGGGTTCCCGAAGCGGTTTTATGGGCGGATCGCGCACTGACCCGCCGTTCTTTTCGTAACGCTCTTATCTGTGCGGCAATTCTTTCCCTAATACTTCTGCTCGGTGATCCTCAAGCGGCATTTCATGTTGGTTTGGCAGCATCTCTGTTGGCGTTGTTTCGTTGGCGGCGTGAGCGGATTCTTCTGAAAACCAACGGTGCTATTCTCCGCAATATTCCCTCGTCTCCTATTTTTTCGTTGCGTAAATTTGCCGGACTATTTCGCAACAGAATGATTTTACTTGGTGTTATTGCGGGAACAACGTTTCTGTTTTCGGCGGTTCAGGTTCTTCCGACCGGTGAATTTTCGCGTCTTTGTGAACGTGTCGGTTACAAAAATCCTCGTTCTGTTTGGGAAATTCCAGTCTTTTTACTGGCAGACGAAAAGAATCTGGCTAAAGACGAAATTCTTTTCGACGATACCGCCGTTACAACAAGACGATACGCCGATGTCAGCCGGTTGTCTCGTTGGCAACGGATTTTCAATGGCATTTTTCAACGAGGTGCTCTCGATACTCATCAATATAATTCGTACAATTTCAGTACGCATCCGCTTAATTTTGTGTCGTTTATTTGGTCTAATGTTACCGGAAGAAACTTTCCGCAAAATACCGCATGGTTCGGGAGTGTTTTTCATTACATCAAATCTCCCGACTGGCATTTTACTTTTTATGCGGGAATTGTTCCGTTTTTGCTTGCGGTTTTGATGTTACGTTTTCGGCTGCGTCCGGTTCGTAATATCCGGTATAATATTCGGATTGTCTGGCTTTCTTGGCTTCTCGTCATTACGCTTCTTGGCGGTATCGGATATTATGGTTTGGGTTGGCTGTTGACTTTTGGTTTTGGTATTCCGCCGGAACAAAATCCGGTTTCCGCTCCGGTCGGCGGAGTTTATTGGCTCATGCAAGTTTTGATTCCCGGTTATATTCAATTTCGTTACGCACCTAAACTCCTCACCTTTGCCGCTTGCCCGATGGCAATTCTGGCAGGTTACGGATTTGATTTATTGTTATTGAATTTCATTCAAAAAACAACGGATTCCGGTTCTGTAAAACCAGATTACTTCCTGTTACTAAAATATTTTAATCGGTTTGCGGTTGGTATTATTGTTCTTTCAATCCTGTTGCTCCTTCCTGCATCCATGCAAAGCGAATGGAATCATCTCGCAACAAAAATTCCGTCCGGCGAATTTAACGGTCCTTTCCAACCCGACCTTGCCCGAAAACAGGTAATCGGTTCGTTAATTCAGACAATATCGGTTTTACTTTCCGTTCTTATTTTGTTACGTTATAGAACACGTATTTCTATAACAATATTTTCGGTTCTTCTTTTGGGAATTATTTCCGCCGATTTGTATGTTGCATGTCGTCCGACTTTATTTTTGATGGATCGAAGTCAATATTACAAAAATCATCCTGAATTTCTGAAGCGGATAGAACGTCCTGATGATTTCATGCCGATTCGGATTCATTTGAACGTTAAATCTCCTCCGCGTTGGCAATGGGAATCGTCGCCCAATCGTGAAACGGAATTTCGCATCCATGAACGCCGTTTAATGCAAATGCAATATCATTACGATGCTCCGCATAATCATTTCGGTAATTTGCCTATTGCGAAGGCAAGCGAATCAGGAACAATGAGTCCTTATTCCTACACCGTTTGGGTACGGAAAAATATACGCAACGATTATCGGTTTGAAAAGAATCTCATGTCTCTTGGCGTGGAATATGCGTTGATGGATGTTTCCAAACCGCTTGATCCTAATCTTGCGGTCATGCTTGTCCATCCTGATAAAACCGATACTCCGGCGGATTGGTCTGAAAATATCGTCCTTTGGCGGTTGAAAAATCCGCGCCAACGAACTTGGATTGAAAGAGAAAATAAAAAAGAAAACAAAAATGAAATTTTGGACGCAAAAAAACATCATGAGGAAACGGAAAAAACCGGACACGAATTTTCCCGCATTATCCATTATGAACCGAGCCGTCTTATTATTGAGGCAAAATTATTGGAATCGGGAACGGTTGTTCTTTCCGATCAATTTTGGCCCGGTTGGAAACTTTGGATTGAAACACTTTCAGACGATGGTCAAAAAGTTGTTTCGTTTATTCCGGGCAATATTCGACCGATTGAAAGGATTTTTCGAGGAGTTGATCTTCCTGCCGGACATTTCCGCTTGAATTACCGTTACGATCCCGATTCCTTTCGGCAAGGGTTTCTTGTATCAGGAACAAGTTGGTTCATATTTTTGACACTATTAATCATTGAACCTTTTCTTCCGGCAAACTACCGCCAACATCGCCGCAACCGGAAAAAATAAAGCAACCTCATAAAAAATCCTGATTCTCCCAGATTAGGTGTCTAAGCATTGAAAAGTTTGTTTAAAACGCGAAAAGAGGTGGGCTATTTATCAAAAAGCCCGCTGGGCGGTTGCGCCGGTTGAGTGTTACTCGACTCCAAAACGGAAGGCAACACAATTTATCGCCGTTAATCTGATTCACTGTCGGCGAGTACGCCGACGCAACCTTTCAGCGAAAGGTTGCCCACCTCATGATTGCCGATGAAATTTTACCTATTATTTTACTATTCCGGTGGGAAATACCTAGAATTACGAATTTAAGTAAGAACAGTCTATTAACGTAAATCGGTAAATCCGAAATAGTTTTGGGCGTTGTTGTAACAGATATCCTGTACCATTTTGCCGATAAGATCGAAATCATTCGGCAATAAACCGTCATGAATTTCCTGACCAATCAAGTTACACAAAATACGACGGAAATATTCATGTCTTGTGTACGATAAAAATGACCGGCTGTCAGTTAGCATACCGACAAATTGCGACAATAAACCGAGATTTGAAAGCGTGTTGAGTTGTTTTTCCATGCCGTCTTTTTGATCGAGAAACCACCAACCGCTGCCGAATTGCATTTTGCCCGGTGTTTTACCGTCTTGAAAGTTGCCAATCATTGTCGCCAACATCTCGTTTGACGCTGGATTCAAATTGTAAACAATCGTTTTCGGTAACTTCTCTTCGCGGTCAAGATGATCGAAAAACTGCGAAAGATGAAACGCAAAATTGCCGTCGTTAATCGAATCAAAACCAGCGTCGGGTCCAAGACGTTTAAAAAAACGTGAATTATTGTTTCGAATTGCTCCGATATGAAGTTGCATCGTCCAACCACGCTCCGCATCCATTCGGGCAATTTGATACAGAATTGCAAATTGAAGAAAACAAATCTCGACTTCGTCAATAACCTGACCTTCCCGCAAACGTTTAAAAATTTCCGTACAATCAATTTGATCGGCAGAATAAACAAAACTTTCGAAACCGTGATCGGATAATCGACAACCGTTTTCGTGAAAGAAATCATGCCGTTTTTTCAATACCGTTATTAAATCGTCGAAAGTTTTAATCGTAACACCGGCAGTATGACCAAGTTGATCAAGATAATTATTGTATGATTTAACACTTTCTTTCGTAACATGTCTGCGTTGTTCCAAAGCGACGGCAGCAATTTGTGTTATTTTATCCGGTCGGAATGTCGGCAACACTTTAATATCAAACGATTTATCTGTTGCGATTTTTCGATGATGTTCGAGCGAATCCGCCGGATCATCGGTTGTGCAAACCAGCCGGACATTCATTTGCCGCATAATGCCGCGTGCGGAAAATTCCGGTTGCTGAAGTTTGGCGTTGGCGTCGTCCCAAATACTTTTCGCCGTGTCGGGACTGAGCAATCGGTCGGCAATACCGAATGGACGCTTGAGTTCGAGATGTGTCCAGTGATAGAGCGGATTTCGTAACGTTTTTGGTGTTGTTTCCGCCCACTTTTCAAATTTTTCCCAATCATCGGCTTGACCGGTAATAAAATGTTCCTCGACTCCGGCGGCTCGCAACGCCCGCCATTTATAGTGGTCTCCGGCAAGCCAAATCCGTGTCAAATTTTCAAACCGCCGATCTTCCGCAACATCTTGCGGCGGAAGATGACAATGATAATCAATAATCGGCATTGATTGGGCGTAATCATGATAAAGCCGAACCGCCGCATCGGTTTGAAGTAAAAAATTTTCAGTAATAAATTCTAATTGTTTCATATTTTGCTCTTTACTAAAAAATATTCAGAATACTATTTATAAATAGTTACAAATTGT
>JAISBG010000153.1 GCA_031266315.1 Planctomycetaceae bacterium
CGTCAACAGGGGCAAGTCGGCTATCGCCGACGCGACCTTTCAGCGAAAGGTCGCCCACCTGATGATTACCTATTATTTGACGATTCCAGTGGGAAACACCTAATCCGGTAGAATCAGAAGTTTTTCCTCCGCCCTGAAAGGGCAACACAAGCCAGCCCGCTGCAACGCGGCGGGTCACGACACACCAAACAAACGCCCTGTAAGGGCAACATAACTGTTGTTACATGTTCATTTCGTATGCTGCCCTTTCAGGGCGAATGGGATATCGGTTTTGCCGACATGACCGTAGATGAAAGTCTTTCAACAAATGGTTACTTACTTGTTAAGTTTTACTCATAAAGTCGTATGTGTACGAAAATTTCACTGAATAATTACAAAAATTTGAACAAGTATTACAGAAAAATTGATTCAATTTTAACAACTTAACCAATCAACAACAAACATGCAAATTAGTTTTCATACCGACGCGTTTAATTCTGCTGCTTGGAATTTTGAGAAATGTCTGCAATGGGCATCGCGAAATAATGTTCCGTTAATTGAATGTGGGTTTATTGACGGCGTGAGTTGGATTCACGGGCTTGGCTATTTTCCCCATTTGGCAAGCACGGACGATCCGATTTTGTTGCGTAAAAAACTCGATCATTACGGAGTTCATCTTTCACAGATTGATGCTGCTTATCCGCTTTCCGGTAAAGACGGACCGATTTACGGAGTTCCTTATGTTCTTAACGTTCTGCGTTTTGCCAAATTGGTTGGTTGTCCTCGTGTTTGTACAACAGACGGATTGCTCAAACCGGAAGGTCTCAAAGACGAGGAAGCAATGCAATTAATGAAACGGTCTTACGAACAAATTGTTTCTGTTGCGGAATCGTATGAAATTGATATTACGATTGAGATTCACGGTTATTTTACAACAAAAATAGACCGATTGGACGAGATGCTCCATTTTACGGACAGTCCGCGTCTTCGTTTGAATCTTGATACGGGAAATTCGTTTATTGCTGGCGGTAATCCGATAGATTTTGCCAAACGGTTTGCGACAAAGGTTTCGCATGTTCATATCAAAGACGTTTCAAAATCGC
The DNA here is from genome assembly GCA_031266315.1 of Planctomycetaceae bacterium. Classification (GTDB taxonomy): domain Bacteria; phylum Planctomycetota; class Planctomycetia; order Pirellulales; family Thermoguttaceae; genus WRKP01. The sequence continues at coordinate 1,083 of JAISBG010000153.1, forward strand.
TTGCGGAATCACTTCGCGGTCAGGAAACGGGAATTGCGTTGAGTGAAAGCGCGATTGGCGACGGTGTGAATGCCGAAAATATCCGCCGGACGTTGGAAATCTTGCGTGATGCCGGTTACAATAGTCCGGTTAGTATGGAATGTGCCGGTGAAGGGGGACCGTTGATTGAAAAATCACTCGCATGGTTACGGAAAACTCTCACCGAACTTGGTGTCAATGAATAAAAATTTTTTAAATCTGAAATCACTATGAAAAATATTTTTGTATTACTTTGTTTTTTCGCTGTAACTTCGGTTGTTTTTGCACAGGAAAAAACGGAACCGCCCCAAAAAATCCGAGTACTTTTTGTTACTGGAGAAGACTATCCCGGTCATTTGTGGCGTGAAATCTCACCTGTTGTTCGGAATTACCTGAATACCGACCCGAATATTGATTGCCGTTTAACGGACGATCTTGAAATTCTTGGTACGGATATTGTGTTTGATTACGATGTTCTCGTGTGTTATTTCAAAAATTACGCTCCGCTCAAAAGAGATGCCCAAGCAAAGAAAAATCTCGTTTCATTTGTGGAAAATGGCGGCGGTCTGGTTTTGCTCCATTTCACTTGTGGGGCGTTTGAAAATTGGGCGGAGTACGAAAAACTTGTCGGACGGGTTTGGAATCCGAAATTGCGCGGACACGACCCTTTCGGCAAATTCACCGTAGAAATTACAGATAAATCACACCCAATCATGCAAAATATTGAGAATTTCGAAACAACCGATGAACTTTATACTTGTTTGAAAGCAAGCGATGTACCGATTAACGTTTTAGCCGAGTCAATATCGAAAGTTGACGGTAAACGTTATCCGATGGCGTTTATTCTTGAACCGGGCAAAGGTCGGGTTTTCCACACGTTATTGGGACACAATGTCGCCGGCTTCACTCCGCCGAACTTCGTAAAAATGATTAACCAAGCGGTTCACTGGACAGCAAAAAAATAGTAACTATTCATGTCGAGAACGAAAAAGATTACAAATATGTAACCGTTTACGGAAAAACGCAACCGCAAAACATCGGTTACATGGAGGTGGGTGATCCGCCCGCTGGGCGGTCGCGCCGGTTGGTTTTATTATTGATTCCAATCGGATTGCCTTTCCTAAATATTCTGTTATTGAATTAACATGCGGAAGAAGGGACAAACCTTTCTGAAGTCAATTAAGACTCAACCGGCGCGACCCTTCAGCGAAGGGATCGCCCACCTCTATGTACCGATGTTTTGCGGTTGCGTTTCCCCGTGTTGCAACGGGGTTATTCATGTATAAGTCCTACGGACTTAATAATACACATTTTACCAAATATTGCTTTGATGCTTCGTGAACGGTTACTATTTTTATTCGACGAACTGACAACAATGGAATGGTAAATGTTCTGGAACATCAGTTGCTATAAATATGTGCCCCCTTGCGGGGGCGTACAACGACAACATCCTGAGTGTTTGGTTATCGTTGCGTTTTTTATATTTAATCCAGTGTTGCGGTTTTTCCGTCTTCGACATCGCTGAATGGTACTAGGATTGGCTCAACCGGCGTTGCAACACTGACACCGCGAACAACACCGTCCCCAAAAAGGAACTGGCAAATTCCCGGATGATAACTTCCAACTCCGCCTTGATGTGCACCGGTTGTCGGTTTGTCGGTTGGACTGATTGCTAGTGTAAACCAAACAGGAGTGCTAACATAGTCCCAATTCCAATGGGCGGTTGATCTTGCCATCGCAGGTATTCGATATTCAGTGACCGTTGTTCCTCCCAAATAGGAACAATCTCCTGACAAAGCGAGAGATGTTTCACTTGATT
>JAISBG010000228.1 GCA_031266315.1 Planctomycetaceae bacterium
CAATTCGTTCATTGCTCATTTCTTATCTTCAACTTCGTTTCGAAAAATACCGCGCCGGAACCAATCCGCGTCCGCGTTCGAATCAGCCCAATCCAAACAACGATGTTATTGATGTGGAATAATCCGCAAGAGTCGATTTGTACTCTGATTACAAGCAGTAATTCAGAAACAAAAACGTAACACAATATCAATTACCGTCGTTACCCGGATTCTCTGTCGGCAACCGCCACCCCAACGATGAACAACAACAACTCTTTAAATAATTTCTAAAAACCTATTTTTTGACGGGATTTACAGAATTTACAGGATAAAAATAAACAAAATCCAGTAAATCCAGTATATCTTGTCAAAAAATAATCAAGGTTGTCGGTTGCCTCTCTTTTGTTGATTGAGTGAACACCGAAACAACAGTTGGGAAAACCAATCAGGAAAAAACAGACCGGTAAAATCGGTGTGATTGCCAATCTCCGTAATCTTCCATCAATATTGCAGAACAGATTAAATATTTGGGATAAATAAATAACCAGACAATATAAAATAAGGAGGAATTTATGAAGTTCTTTTTAACATTCAATATTCTGTTATTCATTCCGGTTTGTTTTACCGATTTTTCCGGTTTTGTGTCCGGTCAAAATGTTTCGGAACTCATTCCGGCAAAAACACGGGAATTAACGATTCCTTTTGAAGTCCGCCCTGATCGTTCCGCCGATCCGGTCAAAGAAGTAGAACTTTTGTACTCTTCAGATCGCGGCGTTCACTGGCATTCCTCTGACCGAAAAACATTGGAAGCCGAAAAATTCGGGTTTAAAACCGAAACGGACGGTGAATATTGGTTCGCATTCCGAACCATCACGCTTTCCGGTGTTGTAAAACAATCCTCCACCAATACCCCAATCCGCGTGTTGATTGACGCAACTCCTCCAAAACTTTCGGTTGAAATAAAACAACTGGATTCCGGTGAAGTGTTTGTCGTTTGGAAAGCCGAAGATCAGTATTTTCAAATGAAACGTCCTGATTTTGCTATTTCAACTTCTGTCAGTCCGAACACCAATTCGGAGAAAAATTGGACACCGTTAAATATTGATGTTCGGAATATTCGCGTAACAGATTCCGGTTTGGAAGGGAGTTTCCGTTTTTTACCGGAAAATAGTGTTTCACAACTGGAATTGCGAGCGTCTATTCGTGATTTTGTTGGAAATCGTGTTGAAAAAACGTGTTTGCTAACAATTGAACCTGTTCTGCAGGAAAAAATTCCGCAACCTCACACTCCGGCGGCAACAGCGATATCCGCAAACACGGCAACACCAAAAACAGAACCAATACCGCTGCTCACTCCTACGCCGTCAATATACAATTCGTCAACACCAATACCGGTAACTCCGCCTAAACCTGTTCGGATACGGCAGCAAACAAAAAATAACAGTAACAATTCGGAAAAAAAACAATCGTTGCAAAAATCCGGTGCGGCAAATCAACAAACAATAAAAAATGTTCAGGAATATATTCAGGAAGCAAAAGAAAGTGATACAAATAAAAATGATACGGATAAAACAAATTTACCGATTCCGATTCTTGTATCGCCGGACGGAAAGGTTGCCGGAATTTCGGAACAAATAATGGAACATCAATCGGTTTTTTCAAACAGATCGGATCGAATGACCCAAGAACTTCTGGCAAATATGGGAGCGTTTTTCGACGACGGTTTGCCGGTTGAAGTAACAAAAATTGTTCCCCAAACACCGGTAACAGTAAATTCGACAAAAAATTCGACAAATTCCGTTACAATACAACCCGACATTCCGCAATCTGTTGTCCGGCAATCCGATATTCCGCAGACGGAGCCGAAAGTGCTGGTTGCCGGAAGTATTACGGGAATTTCATTGAACAACACTTCGGCTCAACCGCAAATCATTGTCAAATGGAACATTGGTGATGCACCTTGGCAGGAATCACAAATCGATATATTGCGTGGCTCTTCCGAACAAGGACCATGGCAACCGATTGCCATTAATCTTCGTAATAACGGTGAATATTGGTGGTTTTTAACTTCGTTAGACCTGAACCCGTTTTTTATTATGGTTCGTATCCGCAGTCTTCACAGCGGTACTGCTTCCGACATCACTCAATCGCCGATCAACATTAACCCAACACTTCTAAAACAAGGCTCCCTCCGTTAAAACAACTTGATTGCTACAAAATTTTCTGATTCTACCGTATTGGACAAACGTAGCACCTACCGAACAATATGTTTAACATGTTTTCCCTCTGTTACCGGAAGGTTATATTGACAATTGGGACGATTTCAATGCTTCAAACCCTTTTATTTACAGTGTGAAACACAACTTTGCAAAACTCCAGTTATATGTAATTTTGACTAGCAGCATAATCTTATTCTCGTCGTTCCTGAGGAATGGGGCGGAACGCGGGAGGCGTACCGGGAATATGCGGGGCTCTTTTTTTCAACAGAACATTATACATGACTCTGGATTGTCCCATCCAAGCATCAATCGCGTCCCAGCCAATATGATAAGTTTGCGCATCAATTTTGGCTTGACGCGGATTGATTGCCGGTACTGTTACGACTTTTTGATCACCCTCACGCGAATCAGCACGCCGGACATAAGTATAACGTAACCGTTTTTCGCCAGTCTGCGGCTGGGCAAAAACAATATCTCCAATTGCCATAAAAATTACAGTAAAAAAAATAAAACAAAAAATTAGGTCTTTTATATTTCGGGTAGTCATTTTATTTAAAATGTCAATGAATTGAATAGTTCAATTATAACTGTTATTTAGTTTATGAGTTTCATAAACGTTTACTTTAACATGTATTTCGTCCTGAAAGGACATTGCGTAACAACCCGCCGCAACGCGGCGGGTTAAATCGCAAACATCATCGCCCTGTAAGGGCAGTGGATTAGTGAATAGTGGATAGTTTATAAGCATGCTATTTACCGCAACGTATTGAATCCGCTTGCGTCACCAACTATTCATTATTAGTTATTCACTATTAACTAATCCACTGCCCTTACAGGGCGATAGTTTGTGTGTGTCATTACCCACCGTGTTACGGCGGGTTGTTACGCATTGCCCCTTGCGGGGCGAAGGAATTTTTTACATAGTTGTTTACATAGTTGATAGTTACGTGAATAGATACAAATAAAATAGACAGTTACGTTCAAAATTCTGACTTCGTTAAGAGGCATTCATAAAATGGAGAGTTTCGTAATTTTATCGGTATTGGTTCGGGCGGGAGTTTAAGAAAAGATTTTCTCAGCCCAGTTTGAAGGTTGATTTCGTTAAAAGATTCCAATTGTATCAATTCCAATCAGATTTTTCTGAAAGAATTTTTAAGAATGCAGGAAAAAATCTTGAAGTATCGAGATTTTTTGATAAATTGCTCTGTATTGTGATGTTTGGTTTTTCACCAAATTTTTACAGAATTTTTTACTAAATCGTTTACTGAACTTTTAAAAACCATCATTCCTGCATACAAAATTTTTGTATGCTTATTGGACAATCAACATGCCGGAACAACCTTATTTTGCCGATGCGGAAATTGACGAATTGATTCTCAACGCTGAACTGAGAACCGAGATTGAACCTTATTTGGATGAATCTGTTTTTCGTGTTCCTTTTCAACATCTTCCGCTTCGATTGGAAAACGAATTTTTAGCCAGTATGCTCGATTGGG
>JAISBG010000251.1 GCA_031266315.1 Planctomycetaceae bacterium
ATAAGGTGGGCAACCGTTCGCTGAACGGTTGCGTCGGCGATAGCCGACTGTGAGACTGATTAACGATGGCAAATGGTATTGCTTTCCATTTTGAAGTCAATATACTGTGTTAGGGTTTATTGATATTTTTAAAGGATCGAACATAACCTTAACGCAGTATAACAGACTCAACCGGCGCAATCCTTCAGCGAAGGGATCGCCCACCAATTCAATTTTCTTGCTTTTCGCGTTAAAATATGAAAATTTTACTGAAACATTACTAATTTTTTTGGAGGAATTGATGTTTATTTTTCTACGTTTTACATTTATTATTTTTGTTCTTTTATCGGCGGTGTTTGCCGAAGCGCAACCGAAGATCAATATTGTTCCCGAAAATGCCGTAACACCGGAGCAGCGAACACTTATTGAAAAGGCAATTCCTGAAAAAGCGTTTGTTGTACCGAAAAAGCCGCGAAATTTGTTGATTTTCGATATTAACGCGGATTACGGCGGGCATCGTTCCATTGCTCACGCCAATCTTGCATTCCGTTTAATGGGCGAAAAAACCGGTGCATTTACTGTTGCAATTTCACATGACCCACAGGTTTTTCAAAAAGATTCACTCCATCAATTCGACGCGGTATTTTTTAACAACAATGTCGGTAACATTTTTTCCGACTCGGAATTGCGGAGCAATCTGGAGGAATTTGTCCGGCATGGCGGCGGCTTGATGGGTGTTCATGGAACAACCGCCACGTTTATAAATTGGGACGGTCTGAATAAAGGAAAAGATGATTGGTCGGTTTTCGGTGAAATTATTGGCGGACGGGGAGCAAATCATCGTGAGCCTGACGAAAAAATTTTCGTCAAAATCGAAGAACCCAATCATCCGTTACTTCAGATGTTTCCCAAAGAAGGTTTCGAATATCAAGATGAATTTTTCCGTGTTCGCGAACCGTATTCCCGTGAAAAACAACGGATTTTGTTGAGTATCGATAAGGAAAAAACCGATTTGAACCGTCCGCCTCACACCGGAAAAAAAGAACGTGCCGATGAAGATTATGCTCTTGCCTGGATTAAAAATTACGGAAAAGGCAAGGTTTTTTATTGTACGATTGCTCACAGTCCGAAAATCTTTTGGGATCCGGTGATGCTCCGTTTTTATCTTGCGGCGACTCAATTCGTTCTCGGTGATCTCGACGCTTCAACGCTTCCTTCTGCCGCTGTTAACGATGTTATTCGTTCCCATGAACAATCCGGTTGGCGTCTTGTTTTGCCGGCTTATACGTTTCACAAATTCACGTTGTTTGAAACCATTGACAAAACAGCGGAGTTGGGATTGGCTTATTGCGGCGGATTGAGTTTTCAAAAGGTCGGCGGCGGAATCGACAAAAATTTCGATCCGAAAATTTTAAACGACGAAGAAATTAAAGCCGTTCAAACCAAACTTCGTACAAAAAATATTCGAATGGTTTCCTATTATTACGACAAATTACCCGGTGAAGAAACAGCATGCCGTCGGGTGTTCGAGTTTGCGGAAAAATTCGGAATCGAAACATTTCTTTCCGAACCCAAACCGGAATCGCTTGATGTCATTGAGCGTTATTGCAACGAATTTTGTATCAACGTTGCCCTTCACAATCACGACGCTAAAAGTTCGCCGGATTATTGGAGTCCCGAAAAAGTTCTTGAACATTGCCGAAATCGCGGTCTGCGGATTGGTGTTTGTGCTGATCTCGGATATTGGATGCGTTCTGGAATTGATCCGGTGGAAGCGGTGCGAGTCTTGAAAAACCGGTTGTTTGTGGTGCAGGTTCACGATCTCGACCAACGTAACAGTAAAGGAAAAGATGTTGTTTGGGGAACCGGTTCAGGAACCACCGAAGCGTTTTTCAAAGAATTGTTTAAACAAAAAATCCGTCCTCTCGATATTGATCTTGAATATTCGGAACATTTCGACGATAATAAGAATGAATGTCAAAAATGTATCGAATTTTTTAATAAAATCGTTTCAGATTTATCTCGTTAGTGGAACGTGAATTTTAGAAACGTACAGTAAATAATCCGCTTGCGAACTATTAAGTAACTGTTTATTTATTTGTCCCTATTCGCGTAACTATCAACTATGTATTATGTAAAAGATTCCTTCGCCCCGCAAGGGGCAATGCGTAACAACCCGCCGTAACACGGCGGGTAACAACACTCTCAAACAACCGCCCTGTAAGGGCAATGGAAAATGATGATGTGTTTAAAGTATTAAATGACCTTGGTGGTGTTGGTAATCCATTGCCCTTTCAGGGCGATTGTGTTTATGATTTGACCCGCCGCGTTGCGGCGGGTTATTACGTAGTGTCCTTTCAGGACGAAATATTTTTAAAGTATAAAACTAATCGTCTAGGGAAGCCAAAAACAAAATAAACAGTTATACTGTGTTAGGGTTAGTTCGATATTTTTTGAAAGATCGAAATTAAGTTTTCGCAACCTCATTATTTATTTTGTGTTGTGAATGTAATTTTTTAATGAGGTAATGAGGTCGGTTTTGTTTTGTTTTTTTGCTACTGAGGTTGTTTAGTAAGAAAAATTAGGTTAAAAATGAGGTTACCGCTAGATTATTTCTTTGTAACATTAAGAGTCTAGTGAATCGTCAAGAATACCAATTTTATAACTCACGCAGTATACATTCTTCATTAACTATTAACTATTTTAGAATTATGTCAACGATATCGACATTGTTTTCACGTCGGGAATTTTTAAGAGCATCGGTTTGTCTGGGAAGTTTGGCAACGCCGTTTTTGATTCCCGCTTCTGCATTGGGAAAAGACGGCAACATTGCACCGAGTAACCGAATCACACTTGGTTTTGCTGGAGTTGGAATGATGAATCGCGGTCATCTCGCTGGAACTCTTTCATTTGAAGATGTTCAGGTTACGGCAATTGCCGACGCGGATCAGTGGCGTCGGGAAACAAACCGGCAAACAGTTGAAACACGTTACGCTGAACGTAAAGCAAACGGACAATTCAAAGGTTGCGATATTTACAGCGGATTTCACGAAATGCTTTCTCGTACCGATATTGACGGAATCGTAATGGCACTCGGTGAACAATGGCACGGAATCGGTGTGATGATGTGTGCTCAAGCCGGAAAACATGTTTATGTTGAAAAACCAAACTCTTACACGATTACCGAAGCACTCGGTTCTATTGAAGCGGTTCGAAGATACGGAATTATTGCCCAAGTCGGTTATCAACAACGAAGTTGGGCAAATTTTGTGTACGCCTGCCAAGTTGTCCGCAACGGCGCGTTGGGGAAAATTCGAAACGTTTATATTATTCATTCAAATCCAAGTGTTGAATCCGATCTTCCGGCAGAGCCAACGCCGCCAACACTTGATTGGAATACTTGGCTCGGTGCCGCTCCCTGGCGACCATTCAATCATCGGTTACACTATTTAGGGAATCCGCTCAATGTCGTTCCTTGGTCTTTTTGCAAAGACTTAGGACTTGGCGGTCTTGGTAGCGGCGCATCACATGCATTCGATGTTGTTCACTGGGGACTCGGCTGCGACCAATCAGGACCGTTGGAAATTATTCCGCGCGAAAGCGGACAAGTTCCTTATTTAACGTTCAAATATCCTAACGATATTACGTTACAAGTTCTCAACGGCAGGCTTGATCCGAAAGTCCATGAAATTCCCAAAAATTTTGATCCGATTACTTCAATTCAACCATTCGGAGCCGTTTTTGTTGGTGATAACGGTTGGCTGCATGTTGGACGCCGCGGTTATTTGAAAGCGTCTCCCGCCGAATTAGCCAAAGATCGACCGTCCCGTTTTGAAGGTCATAAAAGTCATGTTCGTAATTGGCTTGACAGTATTAGGTTACGTCGGCGTCCGGCGTGCGATATTGAAATCGGCAGTCATTCGACCATTGCCGCGATTCTCGGCAATATCGCCTGCTGGTTGAAACGACCGCTCAAATGGGACCCGATCAAAAATGAATTTCAAAACGATGACGAAGCCAACCGACTCCGAAGCCGCGCTCTTCGCGAACCTTGGACTGTTTAACAAAACAACGTTTATCCGTTGCAATATTAAAAAAATCCGAAACGGTTAATTATTTTTGTTTGCATTATTTTCGTTTACACTTGGTTTTTTATTTTCCTTTTTCAATTACCCTTTACTTCCATGCGAGTTTTATTTTCTTTGATTTTTGTTTTTGCTACGTTTTTTCTCTTTGCTCAAGAAACACCGCAAGACGAAGCGGTTAAACTAAACGCTGTTTTACAAGACCCGAATGCGTCGTTGTATTCCAAGACGTTGGCTTGTAAACAGGCGGGGCAACTTGGAACCGAAGCGTCGGTCATTCCGTTGGCGTCGGTTTTATTGGACGAAAAATTGTCACATCCTGCCCGTATCGGGTTACAACAAATTCCCGGTTCGGCGGCAACAACAGCACTTTGCACCGCCACTTCCCAAGCCCAAGGCAATATTTTAATTGGAATAATCGGTTCGCTTGGAGAACGCCGTGATCCGGCTGCTGTTACGATATTGACGGAATTACTTGCGGAACCGGACAGTCGGATTGTTCGGGCTTGCGCGGTTGCTTTGGGAAAAATTGGTAACACGGAAGCTCTTCATGCTCTTCAAAAACGTTTCGCTGAAGCCGAACTTGTTCAAAAGGAGTTGTTGGTTGACGGTCTTTTCGCTTGTGCCGAACATCTGAAAATAATCGGTAACATAAAAGAAGCCGTAACAGTTTACGCTGTTATTCGTGTACAAAAAGACTTGCCTATTTCTATCCGTTGCGGGGCGATTCGGGGAGAATTATTATCACAAGAATCTACCGCCGGTTCTCTATTAACCGCTGAAATGCTTGATTCCGCAGAGGAAGAATTTCTCGTCGCGTTGGAAGTTGCCCGTGATTTGACCAACCCCGAATTGACGCCGGTTTTTCTTGATCTTTTGCCGAAATTAAAGTCGCAACGTCAAATTTTGTTACTTGATCTTCTCGATTGCCGTGCGGATAGGAAAGCAATGAATATTGTTTTGGAAATGGCAAAAAACGAACAAAATATTGCTGTTCGTAATGCAGCGGTTCAGGCGTTGGCAGGGTTTCCCGATAACGAGGTTATCGATTATCTTCTGGAAGTTGCCGCCGGTGAAGAAAATGTTGCAATTTTTGATTCCGTTATTGATGCGCTAACCCGAATGAAGATGGACGGATTGGATACGAAAATTGTTGAGCGGCTCAAAACAACCAAAGGTAAAGCGTGTATTCCGCTTGTCAAAATCTGTTTGCAACGGAAAATTGCAGAATCAACTCCGATTTTGTTACCATTTCTTACGGATTCGGAATACGAAGTTCGGCTTGCTGTGCTTCAGGCGTTGGGCAATACGGTTTCCGGTGAAAATATTGAAGTGTTAATTGAACGGTTGCTGAAGCCGAGTTCAAAAATTGAATTCGATACAGTTATTGGTTCGCTTCTGGTTGTTTGTAACCGAACAGTGGATTGCGATGCAGTTGCCGAAAAACTGGCGGCTGTTTATGAAACAGCTCCGGCGGAAACGAAAATTGTTTTGCTTGAACTTTACGGGGCGTTGGGAGGTCAGGCAGCCATTGCCGCTGTTGAAAAAGCGGTTGCCGACCAGACGGAAGCGATTCAGGATGCCGCAACACGGGTTCTGGGAAATTGGCATGACCCTGAAGCGGCTTCGGTTATTTTGGGAATTTTGAAAAACCCGGCTGTACAAAAATTTCATAACCGTTCACTTCGAGGCTATATTCGAATTGTCCGTCAAATGGACGTTTCCAATGAACACCGGTTTAATATGTGTCTGGAAGCATTGAAATTAGTGCAACGGAATGAAGAGACGCTTCTTATTATTGATGCATTGGGACGGATTCCAATTCTGAAGTCGCTGGAAAAATTACAAGAATTTCTGGAACAACCGGAGTTTGCGGAACCGGCTTCTCTTTCGGCTATTGCGGTAAGCCGGAGCATTATCGCTCAACAGCAAGAAAAAGTTACCGCCGCAATGCAAAAAGTTTTGAACGTTACAAAAAATAACGATACCCGCCGCCAAGCCGCCGAAATTTTGGAAAAAATAAAATAGGAAATTATCAGGTGGGCAACCGTTCGCTATTTGTTAAAAGGTTGCGTCGGCGTACTCGCCGACTGTGAACCAGATTAACGATGGCAAATTGTATTGCCTTCCGTTTTGGAGTCAATAACGACTCAACCGGCGCGACCGCCCAGCGGGCGGATCACCCACCTCAAAACTCAAAAGCGCGAAAAGAAGTGGGTGACTTTTAATGTTGGTGAATATTGGCGGGAAAGAATATTTTGATTTCACGTTCTGCGGAGGCGGCACTATCCGAAGCATGAACAAGATTTTGCCGGTTACTCAAGGAAAAATCACCACGAATCGTTCCCGGCGGAGCCTCAATTCCGTTTGTCGAACCAATAAGCCGCCGAACAACTTCAACCGCTTCCGACCCTTCGAGTATCGCCGCAACAACCGGTCCACTCATAATGTATTCTTCCAAACCGGAATAAAACGGTTTCTCAATGTGTTCGGCGTAATGTTGACGCGATAATTCTTGCGTAAAACGGAGGTATCGCAAATTAATAATTTTAAGCCCTTTTTGTTCAAACCGGCTCAAAATACAACCAATCAATTGACGCTCAACCGCATCCGGTTTTAGTAAAATTAATGTACGTTGTGTTGTCATGGTCATTTTAGTTTCGTTTATTTGGGTATTTTAATCATTAACTGTTCAGTAGCGGGATCATAAATGTATTCGTGTCCATCCGGCAATACCGGCAATGGGATATTATTGGCTTTGATGATGTCTTTCATAAACACTTCATGTGTTTCGGGACCTTTGCCGTCATTCATTGCCTTGTACAGTTGAAGAGCCTGAGGAACTTGGATTCGGTAGGCGGTCATTTCTTTTGCGCGGAACAGAGTGGCAATGGGAACAGTCAAAATATCTGATACTTGTTCACCGCCGGTTTGACCATAATGTCCTTTTTTACCTGCTCCAACATCGGCTTTGACCAGTTCTGCATCCGGTTCTTTCGGTTTATCTTCCTCCTTTTGCGGTTGTTCCTCTTCAACTTTCGGCAATTCCGTTTCGGCAACAGGCGGCTCCTGTGATTCCTGCGATGAAGCGTCGGTTTGCGGAGGACTGGTATTCTCGGAAGAGACATTCAAATCTGCAACATTTATCGCCAATGTTTCGGCAGATTCATTTTTTCGACCTTGCGGTTTAGCAAGATCACAACCAATAAGGAAAATCAATAACAGAATTATTGAATAAAAAAATCGATTCATCGTAAACCTCCCCATAGTAAACTGTCAAAAATAATCGAAAAAAGGAAACTACCGAAATCAATATACACCATTTAAGAATTTTCGGATACCCCCCAGTAAGATTGCAAGGGACGGCTATCTTGTATTTAAAAGGAACACCGGTAAAATTTATAGTTATACTGTGTTCGTCATAAAATTAGTATTTTCATTATTCAGTGTAATTTTTGTTAAAAGCTGGCATAACTATTTATTTAACCGGTACAAAAAATGGAGTAGCCCGATAGGGCTTAATTTTCATAACCGCAGGTCTTTGACCTGCGGTGTAACGACAAACAACCGACTGCCTGAAAGGCAGAATTTTAGTTAATAGTGGATAGTAGAAAGTGAAGGACGCAAGCGAATGATTTACATTTATCAACACACAATAAATCCGCTTGCGAACTCTCCACTATCTACTAAAATTCTGCCTTTCAGGCAGTGATTTCATTGGTTTATAACCGCAGGTCAAAGACCTGCGGTTACGAAAATAAAGCCCTATCGGGCTATTCAGTGTTTCGGATCAATTTGGAGAATAGTTACTTGAAAAATACCAAATACAACCCTAACACAGTATAACGTTCCTAATTAAAAATTCCTGATTCTACTGGATTAGATGTTTTCCACCGGAATAGTCAAATTGGTAATCATAAAGTAGGTAGGCGACCTTTTGCTAAAAGGTCGCGTCGGCGTACTCGCCGACAGTGAATTAGATTAACAATAGCAACTTGAGTTGCTTTCCGTTTTGGAATCAAAGTTACCAACCGTCAACAGGGGCAAGTCGGCTATCGCC
>JAISBG010000296.1 GCA_031266315.1 Planctomycetaceae bacterium
TGCCAATCCTATGGTTGCAGTTGCCACAGCGGCGGCATTGGGAGTTCTGACTCCGATGCCTTGTATTCCGGCTACTGTTGCGCCATGGGCTCCCGGTTCGCCCACCGTGTTGATCGGCAACATTCCTGCCTTAACCGACACTTCAAAACTCATATGCAACTGGGGCGGCGTAATTCAGGTTACGCAATCAGGGCAAAATAAGGTAATTGTACCTTAAAAAGAAAATTGTCTTTATCCGGCATTTTTCGTTGGGCGATAAATGAAGAGTGCATTTCTATTTGGGCAAGGCGAAAAAACGGTGACATAACGAAATAACAATGAAAACAAACTGGCAACCGGAATATGCGGTGCGGTGGCATGAAGGAATGTTTCTCCTTCCCGCTCATTTTCAAATGACCGACCGGCGTAACGATTTTTTACTCGTCCGGCGTTTCGCTACCGCATTGCCGTTTGCGTGGGGAGTAATTCAGCAACAGTTGGATGTTTCGCAACTCGGTTCCGGGATTTTTCGTGTTTTGGAAATGGAAGCCGTTATGCCGGACGGACTTTATATTCAATACGTTCGATATTCACAACCGACGCCTTCCGAAATTTTTCCTGCCGGACAAACGGAACCGATTCTTGAAATCAAACTTGCTTCCCTGCAAGAAATACCGAATACGGAACAAACGATTTGGCTGCTTGTTCCTTTTGCTCTGTCCAATCCGACCGATGATTTTGAAAATTTACGTTACCGCGAATTGGAATATTCCCTTCAAGACCCGTCCACCGAAGAATATCAACCGATTCCCGTACTTGCTCCCAATCTTTCACTTTTTCTCGGTGATCCTCCTCCTAGCCGGTTTGCTGCTTTGCCGATAGCCAAAGTCTCTTTTCGCGCGGAAGGATTTTATTTGCACGATTATGAACCTCCCCAACTTCTTATTTGCCGTAACAGTCCGATTTTCAAAATGCTTCTCGATCTGGTAACAACAATTCGTAACCGCGCCGCCGCATTGATTCGGTTGGACGAGGAATTGCCGGACAATGAACGGAGTTTGTATTTTGATCCCCGAACAATTTTGTCCGGTTTATTGGGACCGCTTCCAATGTTGGAAACGTTACTTTTTTCCGAAGGAGTTTCACCGCTTCATTTGTTCGGGGCGTTGTCCGGTTGGACAAGTTCCCTTTGCAGTATCGGGCGTTTGACAATTCCGAAACGAATTGATTACGATCATTCCGACCCGCTTCGTTGTTTTACGTTACAAGTTGAAGCGATTCTGCATGAAATCGAATTGCGTATTCCGACTCGGTATCGGGAAATTCCTTTTATACACACAACAGAAGAACAATTTTCGCTTGCTTCAAAACGTTTTGTTTCCGAAACGTTAATTCTTGGTGTTGCGATTCGTCCCGGTACGGAAGAAAACAAAGTCATCCATTGGTTTGAGCAGGCAGTGATCGGTTTTGAAAACGAAATTGAATCGTTGACTTTACGGCGTTCCGTCGGAGCCGTCCGCAAACAAACGCACAAAACAGACTTATTGGCATTGTCGCGGCGAATGTTGTTTTGGGAAGTTACACTGCCGGAAATTCCTTCTACCGAAGAACCGCTTTGTGTTGTCAACATCACCGAATCGGAACGAATATCATGTCCCGCCGACATTTATCTGATATTCGAGGAGAAGGAGTCATGAAAACTGTTACATCATCACTCGAAACGGAAAATATTTTGTGTGACACACGGTTACAGGTTTTTCAAAATTTTGTTTCGTTTTTATTGAGCCGGTGCCGTGAACTCAGTAATCTGAAAACACAAGAGGAGATTGAATTGCTTTGGAGACGCTTACTTTCTCATCTGACGGAAGATCGGCGTCGTTATAGCGACCTGTTCGGCGACGAATTTTTTCTCGTGGAATGCGGTCTCGCCGATGAATTGTTACAGAAAATTGATTGGTCGGGGCGGGATTGGTGGAAAGCCAATTTGCTTGAACTAAAAATGTTTCAGACAAGAACTGTTGGCGACCGGTTTTACTTGTTGACCGACCGGCTGCTTGAAGGACGAAAACCTCATGATTTACCGTTTGCAATTATTTTGCTGGAAACATTGTCATTCGGTTTTCACGGACGTTTAACGCCGGATATTGCGGCAGATGAAGATTGTTGGAATCGTTATCGTCACGAATTAGGAATATGGATTCAGGCGATGTTCAACGATTGTAACATTAATTTTAACCGCGATACGGAATCATTACACACGAGACCCTATCATGAATCGTTACCGGTCATACCGTCATTGCGGCGTTGGTATATTGCAACAATTATTTCCGCAATCGGTATGCTGTTGATTTCCCATTATCTCTGGTGGAGCCATGTTAAACCGCTTTACGAAATGATAAATCGTACAACATTGGAATCTGTTGAGGCCGCCGAATCAATTCCGTCGATAATTTACCGTATCAAATAATTGTCAGGCATAACAACATGATCAATGGAACGTATCGGATGTGAAAGGAAAGAAATGATTGGAAACACCGTGCTTTACGGAATCATGTTACACGATTGGACATTCCTGACATTGATCGGAATCGTGTTGTTGCTGAGTGTTCTCCTTATTTTGATTTTCGTGCTGTTATGGCGGCACGGAATGATTCGGAATACGCTGCAAAAAAACGGAACAATAAAAAAGAACTATTCAGGAATCCACAGCGATTTACGGCGTTTACAACGGCGTCTCGGTAACAATAAATCGACATGTCCGGTGTTTCTTGCACTTGGCGATACGCTTCCGTCGTCTGTTCAAACAGTTTTTACGGAATACGACGGAGAATATTTGGAAGCGACCCAACTGGATTTTCACTTTTTTGAACGAGGTGTTTTAATTGTTCCGAAAATTGGTCTTACGGCACAGGGAACCGTTGAACACGGAATTTATGATAATCTGTTTCGGGAACTTTTGCGGATACGTCCACAGCGTCCGCTGGATGGTGTTGTTCTTTCCATTTCCACAGATACTGTTCGGCAAACCGACGAAGCGGGACGTGTTGCCGCTCGTCTTCACGAACAACTTATTCTGTTGCAAAAAGTTACGGGAATGTGTTTGCCGGTTCATCTCCTTTTTTACGATTGTGAGAAACTCATCGGTTTTCATGAACTTGGACAAATTGAGAATAAATCCAATTGTGATACGCTCGGCTGGAGTCCGACCTACACAAAATATAAAGAATGGCACAACGATTGGCTGCACGATGCGCAACAATTTATTTCCGTACAATTACAACGTATTCGGATTGATGTTTTTTCCGGTGCTTCCGTTCAGGAAGAGCAAGAGTCACAAAATTTATTTCTTCTTACTGAGGAACTGAAACAACTTCAGCCGGGACTGATTCAATTTTGCAACTATATTTTTTCCCGCAGTGTCTATCATGAACCGTTTATTTTTCACGGGCTGGCATTTGGCGGTACGATAATCAGCGGCAATGTCGCCGACGGAACACAAACGCAGCGATTCGCTTTTGCGCATCGATTATTGCGAGAATCTCTCCCTGAAGGAGCGGTCTTGGCAATTCCTATTCGGCAACTATTTCAGGCGCGAACACGAACCGCCCGTCTTATCCAGATTTTTTGTATCGCTTTGTTGATTTTTTGGGGAGGCGGTATGCTTTGGAAACTTCCCGCCTTAAAACAGGATGCTGCTTCCATATTACGTTTCGGTAAAAATCGGGACATGTTTTATGTACAGGATCAGGAATTATTTGAGTCGGCGGCGCAAGGAAATGTCATCAATAAAAATACAATTATTCCATCACAACGCGATCTGTTGAGTAAGATTATTTTTGACACAAAAAAAGAAAATTATGACGAATTGCGTTCTGTTTTTTTCCCGATGAGTTGTTTTTCACCGCTTTCCGGTAAAGTATTTCTCTGGTACATGGAATTTTACGAAGATTTTGTTACTCGTTCAATTCCTCTGGCAATGATCAGGCAATCCTACGAAATTTATGATACAGATTCAAACAGCGAATATTCTAAGGACATTGAGGAAAAAATTGTTACGCCTTTGGAAACACACGAATATCAAATGCTTGAACAACATGTCCGTGTATCGAATGATTTTTACCGTATGTTTGGTGTGTATGAAATGTTTTTGAAAAACGGAAATCCAGCCGATTTTATTGAATTGATACAATATCTCTGGGGAATGGAGGAAAGCTTTTCAGCGGATCGTATTCGCAACGAATATCCTGATATGGAATTATTACTGGAACAGGTTTTGCAACAACGCAATATTATGTTACATCAACACCCTGAACGGAATGAATTTCTGAAAACGAAAAATGAGATAACACAAATGGAACGTGTCAAATTCGACCAACTTTCACGTCGGTTTGACGAACAAATTTATAAACGAAACGTCCTTATTCTTCACTTGGAACAAGTTGAATCGTTTTTGAACAATATTGTTTTCCTGAAGACAACTCCGCTGGAACGAGAAAAATTGGAACAATATTGGACGGATTTGAACCGGATTGTTCTTGCTCTGAAAGATGAACGTTACAATTGGATATTAAATGATAATCCGTTGTACAATGATACGAATTTCCCGATTCGTAACAAAATTCGGGCAGAGACTTTTTTAAGTGATTCGGATATGAAACGTTGGGACGGCAATGCAACGTTATTGAAACGGGAACAATTTGAACGGCTGGAAAATTTGCAGTCAAACCGCTCCGGAAAATTTTTTGAATTACAATCATCTCATACGCTTACCCTATCGCCATGGCTGGAATCTTTGGTAACATTAATAGGACGGTTGCGGCAGGAATCATTTATGCAAAAAGTCGAAAAGGCATACGTTTTACCATTGGCGGGAAATCCCGTGTCGGTCGAATGGGATGGTCAGATTTTGTTTAACGCTCTTCAATTGGCGGATCATTACGGCAAGATTTTTAATGAAACAGTAACAGAAAATGATGATCCGATTCAAATCAAAGCAAAACAACAGTTGATTGACAACATGCACAAACTCCTTGCCGAATCCCGTCGGATGCATCGGTTGCCGATGACGGAATTAGAGTACGGAATTTACGGTAATTTCCAAGAAGCGGCGGCAAATATTTTACAGATTCTCAGTCTTTATCAATCATTCGGCGACGATGCAAAACGGCAACGTAACGAATTGCGTATCGTAGCGGATCAACAGGCATTGGCGATTCTTGCGAATTTCGATAAACAATGTCTTGCCGACCGTCTTTACGAACCGAATCAAACAACGCTTTCCGGCTGGAACGCTCGCGGTTCAATTCTTGTACCGTTATTGGGAATCAGTTCGGAAGGGGAAATTGATTCTTATTTGACGTTACGGCGGCAACGGCTCAAGTATTGGAAAAACCGTATTGATCCGATTCTCACTTATCTCTTGAACCGTAACGATTTATCACTTTCTGATGAAGACGCAACACGAATAGAACGTTGGAAAGTTATTCGGGAAGGCGTGGAACAACATGAAGCGCAGACTCCTGATAATCCTGTTACGCGGTTGGAACAGTTCATAAAAGTCGAGTTATCCAAACCGGAACATGAACCGCTTTCTCCGTCGCCCAATTGGTTTTATCAACGAATGTATGAACTGGACAAAGCCGCGCGGGAATGGAGTCAGAGTCAAGCCCAACTTGATTTTTTTGCCCGATGGAACAAAGCGGCGATATTTTTCAACACCTATTTACGAAACCGGTTCCCTTTTGTTGCCGACCATTTTGCCCAATCTCCTTCCGCTTCGCCGGATGCTGTTCGGACATTTTATTCGTTACTTCCAGAAATGCCGGCGCAACCTGTTACTTGGATAATACCGCCTGATTATGTCAATTTTTATGAAACAATAAATGACGTCAAACCAATCTTTTTCGGAAAATTGCCGGCACCGAATACGATTCCCGATATTATTGTGTCAATTAAATATGGTGTTGCCAATCCGTCGGAAAACGGACATTCTTGGATACTTGACCAATCGCTCCGACTGGATACTCAGGAACTTAGTGTACGAAATGGTGTTACGGAAGGCGTGTGGAAGTTCGGTTCTCCGATGCATTTTACGTTACAATGGGCAAAAGACGGCGGTATCATGCCCGCATCGCCGCCGGAAGATCGTCAGGCAACACTTCAAGAAATGCGGATTGTTTATGATTATCTGTCTCCTTGGAGTTTGTTCGTTTTTATTGCAGAAAATATCCAACCAGTTTTGGAAAAAGATCCGGCAGGAAATATCAATCGGATAACCGATTTATTGGCTTTTGAAGTTCCAACGAAATCAAACGAAATCAATTCTCATAACAGAAATATTACAAATTTATTCCGAACTTTTGTACAGATTCGGCTGGCTAAAATCGGTAACGACGGAAACAGGGAAGATATTATTTTTCCACGTTATTTTCCTAATTGGATGCCGACGGAAGGAAACGTGAAACATTTTGAGATACCGGAAAAACAACAGAAGATTTCTATCTTGAATCCGTCGGACACTTCTCAAAAGCCGGAAACGCCGTCTGTTCCAACTCCGCCTGCAACTAAAATAATCGAACAAAAATATCCGCCGACGGAGTTTGTTTTTCCGCAACTGTTACAGACATTACGAAAACGAAAAGTACAGAACTTTTACAGACATTCTGTTGCACCTCTCAACAAAGGTGAAATTTTTCAGGGTTGGATTGACGAGTCGGTCGATTCACCGTCACAATCACCAACTTCCATTCCGCTTATATTGCCCGACAATCAACAATGAAAAATATATTTGATTTTGAAACGATTTTAAAACCGATTGACGAGAAAGAACCGTGTGGTCCTTATCTTTTTTACGAACCGATTTATGATTTGATTCAGGATTCGCGGCGTGAGGAAGATGCGTCTTTGCCGCAAGGAATTTGGGAACATCCATTAAAACAAGCGGATTGGGAACATGTTTTATCGCTTTGCAGTGAAACATTAACTCGCCAATCGAAGGATTTACAAATTGCTGTTTGGGGAACGGAAGCGGCAACCGTTCTTTTTGGAATACGCGGTTTGTTGGAAGGAATTGTGATGATTCGTTCTTTATCTGAACAATTTTGGGACAATATTTATCCGCAACTGCGACCGGATGATATTGAGATACGTTGTGCGCCGTTAGAGTGGTGTGATTCTGTTTTTTGCCAACGGTTACGCCAAACGCCGCTTGCGGAACAAAATCAATTTAACGAACAAATTTTTTCCTGGAACGATTGGATCAATGCGGAATATCGGGAACAACTTCAAATGCATTCGGCGAAACCGCAAGTTACAGAAGAAAAAACAAATATTCTTAACGCAATTGATGCGACACAAACAACTTTTTATCTTGATTTATCGGAAACGTTGATTAAGTTGAATCATGAATTAGTTGGATTCCATAATTTTTTATACGAAAAATTAGGAGAAGCAACTCCTGCTTTACTCCAGTTGAGAGAGGAAGTTGACAAAATACAAACTCTGGTGAACAAATGGCTTATTGAACGAAAAGGAATAAATCCGAACAAACAATCCGAAATAAAACCGGAAGAACCGGAGGAAGAAAAATCAACAATGTCAAATGAAAACGCCGCTATTGTTCCAAAAACATTAGATGTTACGGATTCTAACTCATTGTCAACAAGGCATGAAGCGTATTTATTATTGGAACGTGCTGCGGAAATTCTGATACAATGTGAGCCGCATAGTCCTGTTCCGTATTTAGTTCGCCGTCTGGTTACCTGGAAAAACAAATCGCTTGACGAACTGATGCAAGAACTCACCCAACGCGGGGTTGATTATTATCTGTTGCTGAAATTATTTTCCGATAAAGATTAAACAGGAATTTTAAAAACTTTTTCACTGTTGACAATCAATTAAGTAATCAATTCGTTAATACCAACGTTTTGAGGCGTGAACCCGGCGATGTTTGACTATCTTATGAATTGTTATTTTTGTTCGGGGCGAATTTGAACAGGAATTTACAGCATAAATGACCATCAAGGCGGTTTTCCGTTTGTTCCACAGTGGCACCGTCGCCAATAAGCATCTGCATACAAAGCCGATCAATATAGCAAACTGTTCGCGTATCCTCCACCATTGAAATAAATGGACAATTAAATTTTTTCATTTCAATATTGCCTTTGGATTCCTTACATTCGATTAAACGTCCGTTGTGAACCAGAAAAGAAACAAATTCGTGTACCCGTTTTTTGGGAGTGGAAGCGTTCAATTTTCGGGAATAAAAATCGGCAATGTCGCCGGCAATATCATTGCCAATCTGGTGGAGTGTTTGCTCTCCAAGCCGCTTGCGAATCGCCCGCCACGCCGACGGAACAACAATATCTTGAATCCCCTCAAAAAGTTTCCGCATTGCCAAATCAGTTACGGAAAAAAGATAACCCGGACGTCCACGACCGCCATTGTGTTCCAGTTTTTGCTCCAGCAACCCCATCGCAACCAATTCGTTGACTTGTTCATTGATCGCTGTGCGCGTTACATTCAAGGTTTTAACGAGGTCGGTAACTGTTTGAGGAGGTTTTCCAACCAACAATCGTATAATTCGTAATCCGGCACCGCTCACGAGGGGGTGTATATGATCTGGTGACATGGGTAAATTCTAAAAAGATTTTGAAAAAGATTTCGAAAAATGGGGTCAATCAAAGGGAAGTCGGCGATTGAAAGTATCAATTTTTTACTTTCCGGTAACTTATTATCGATAAAAAAAATTAAAACGCAACATCTCGAAACGGAATTTTTCATTTTATTTTCATTTTTTTGAGCAACCGTCCAGTAAACGTTTTTTGATTTTGTAAGGAACATGAGGAACAAAAGGGACTTTTTAATCAATAGGGACGAGACAAACAAGGAACATTCTCTTAAAAACCTAAAATTCAAGTGTGATGA
>JAISBG010000319.1 GCA_031266315.1 Planctomycetaceae bacterium
ACAATTTCGTGAGCGGTTCGTTGCGGAATTCCTTTCATAATCAAATATTCCATCAACGTCGTTGCATCAAGATAACCGCGATCAAGTCTTCCGGCAATACTTTCACGATTAAGTGTTGTTCCTTCAACCAACGGCGCAGCCAATGTCAACACCGCTTCCAGCGTGTCGAAAGAATCAAATATCGGCGGTTTGTCTTCCTGCAAATCACGGTTGTAAGCAAGCGGGAGTCCTTTGGTCAACACAAGAAGCGTTTGGAGATTCCCGACAATTCGAGCCGTTTTTCCACGAATCAGTTCGAGAACATCGGGATTCACCTTTTGAGGCATAATAGATGAACCCGTACAAAACGCTTGAGGAAGCCGAAGAAAATTAAATTCGGAAGTTGACCAAAGTATCCATTCCTCTGCCAACGTACTCAAATGAATCGCAATTTCCGTAAGACAAAATGCCGCTTCCAACACAAAATCACGGTCACTGGAAACATCAAGACTGTTGGCGGCAATCTGTTCAAAACCGAGATATTCCGCCGTTTTGGTTCGGTCAATCGGAATACTGGTTCCGGCAAGTGCCGCTGCACCAAGTCCAAGAATATTCACGCGAGACCGACAATTCAAAAGCCGTTGCCGGTCACGATCAAATTTTTCACAGTAAGCCAGCCAAATATGAGGAGCAAGAACCGGTTGCGCTCGTTGCATGTGAGTGTAACCGGGCAAAATCACATCAAAATCACCGTCGCAACGACCAACAAACGCCGCCTGAAGATCAACCAACCGCCGATCAATCCGATCAACCGCTTCCCGAATCCAAAGCCGAAGATCCGTAACAACCTGATCATTCCGGCTACGCCCTGTATGTAGTTTCCGACCAACATCGCCAATCATCTCTATCAAGGCGTGTTCAATATGCATGTGAATATCTTCAAATTCGATATTGAACGAAAATTGATTGTCTTCAATTCGCCGCCGGATTTCAAACAGTCCTTCTTCAATCTGATGAAATTCCTCTTCAGTCAGAACCCCAACATCACACAACATTCGGGCGTGAGCAATCGAACCGCGAATATCAACAGCATAAAGACGCCGATCAATACTGATACTTTCCGTAAACAACTCAACACGCCGATCAGTGCCTTCCATAAAAACACCACTCCACGCTTTTGTTTTTGAGGAAGAAGAACCGGAATCCAGCGAGATGTTTGGAGAATCAGATGATTGTAAAGATTGGGCGTTTTTGTTGGGTAACACGAAACAGAATCCTCTTGTTTTATTTTATTGGATTGGATTGTTAATAGTCAAACTCTAGGAATAAGTGTACGCCTAAATGTAGTCGGCAAAAAGTTCACGGCTGGGACGCGGAATAACGAGTTCGGAAACGAGTAAACCGCGTTTTCGTACGGCATCCGCCGCCGCGTTGACTGCCGCGGTTACGTCGGAAACTCCGCCGGTCATCAAAAGTAATCCCTTGCCGCCAAGCGCCATCGCAATATGTAACCGAAACAACGTAACACGTGCCGCTTTGCCGGCATAATCCGCCGCAACCAAAGCACTGACTCCGCTAAACGTTTCGATAACCCCGAGCGCGTCAATTTCTTCCGGCGGCAAAACAACCGATTGCGACAACGCCGGAAAAACTCCGTCATAAACATTCGCAACCGTCAACTGATCAATCACCGCACTGTCACCAATAGTGATACCGGTTTCAATCGCCGCTTCCACATCACTGACTCCACCGCTAAAAACAATTAGGTATTTCCCACTGCAAATCGTCCGCGCAATCAATATTTCAATCGACGCCGATTTCAGCATTTCGTCCTCAACCTTGTATCCAATACCTATACTGGATAACTCTATCGCTCCTACTGATTTGCCCATAGTACGACTAATAAACTGTGTTAGGGTTGTATTTGGTATTTTTCAAGTTTTAAATAATTAAATAATTATTTTCCTGATTGATCCGGAAAACCGAATAGCCCGATAGGGCTTTATTTTCATAACCGCAGGTCTCTGACCTGCGGTTACGAACCAGCAAAACCCCTGCCTGAAAGGCAGGATTTTAGTGGAGAGTTGATAGTTAATAGTGGATAGTTCGCAAGCGGATTTATTGTGTGTTGGTAAATGTAAATTATCTGCTTGTGTCATCCACTATTAACTAAAATTCTGCCTTTCAGGCAGTAGGTTGTTTGTTGTTACACCGCAGGTCAAAGACCTGCGGTTATGAAAATAAAGCCCTATCGGGCTACTCCGCTTTTTGTACCTATTAAGTAAAAGTAAATAGTCATACAAACTTTTAACAAACATGACACTGAATCGTTATAAAAGGACTAATTTTATGACTAACACAGTATAAACAGTTGATTCAATTAATAAAAGGATCGTTCTGATCCGGTAAAAAAACGAAAACAAGTAGATTCACAAGGAATTTGAACGAATCAAAAACAAGAAATTGTGTTCTGAATTTTATGTGTGTTTTGAGACATTAATTCTTGAGCATTTTTTCTTGACGTTCAACATGCGACCGCAAAGCACACATGCCTGTACACAAATTCAGGAATAATTTTATCTCCTGTCTGACTACACCGTCGGAAGATCAAGGCAGGGAGTGGTTGGTTATCCGTTTTATCATCAACTACTTGTTTCCGGTTGACTTACTTCTTTTGTTGTGTTCAATGTTTCGATCAAATCAAAAGGTTCTTCTTTGACTTCGACGAAATGGGTACTATTAAACTCGTCAATTTTTGCGTACAGGATGTCTAATTGTTTTTGGGCATCTTTACACATTTTATCGACTTGATTTTTTCGTATTGCCGCATCATAGATCAACTCCGTTGGGTGAAAACCTTCTGAAACGACTTTTCCGTGTTTGACATTTAATTTTTGCAGGAAGGAAATTCGATCCTTCAACTCCGAAACTTCTAATATTTCACGTCCAATAGGACGACTCGCTTCCTGAAGTGTCAACTTAAGATCAACGAGGTAAGTTTTCAATGTGTCTCGAAAATCCATTGCTTTATAAACATCAATTTCACGTGCGCCTTCGTTGCGCAAGACAGAATTGTAAGATTGAATATTCTGAGAGATTTTAGCAATCAACTCTTTAGTCCGTTTTTTCAGACGAAGTGCCTGAGAAAGATTGATCCGATTCATACAATAAACCCTTCTGTACTAAGTGTTGAGGAGAAAACAAAACAATGCCCATAAAAAATGTTATGATTTTTATTATTCTAATAGTTCTCTTGCGGTTTTGGCGTCGGTAACGAGATGTGTCCAGAGGCGGAGGTTTTCGTTGGCGATGAGTGGTTTGAGGGCGTGCTTTTTTGTTGCGCCGCATTCGCCGCACGGTCCGGCAACAAGAACAACATATTTACCGTTATGCGGATTTTTTGCCAGTTCAACTAATTCATCGAGTTCAAATAGTGTAACCGCGCGAACCGGAGAAATATCGGTCAAGGGTCCCTTGATTGAATACGGGCGGAATTGAACATCGCCCACCCAACCGGCATTCCGCATTTCTTCCAACAAATTAGGCGGCAAAAGTTTTTGATCCACTAAATGCGTCAGATATTGAACCAAAAGACCGTGTTCATGGTCGGCTGCCGCTAATGACGTAACAATGATGTCAATATCGTCTTTTTGTTCAAACGAAAACCG
>JAISBG010000331.1 GCA_031266315.1 Planctomycetaceae bacterium
CTTTTCCCACTCATTTATTAAATCTTCCATACATCCTGCCCCCCCCCCCTGACTTGCCCATTTTAACATTGAAATTTTCATCGAATTTTTTACCAAATGGTTCCGTGAATTTTCCGAAGCGTTTTCTACCAAGTTTTTCATTGTTATGTTCCTTATTTATAAGGTTTCATAAAATCATCGCGAAACATTTACCGCGAAACAATACGGCAAAAACTATGTATCGCCATTGAATGAGATTCAAATATTATCAGAAACAATACCGGATGTCAAGAGAAATCTTTTTTTGAGAAAATTTTCTGATTCTACCGGATTAGGTGTTTCCCACTGGAATCATCAAATAATAGGTAATCATCAGGTAGGCGACCTTTCGCTGAAAGGTCGCGTCGGCGATAGCCGACTTGCCCCTGTTGACGGTTGGTAACTTGATTCCAAAACGGAAGACAACTCAACTTGCTCTTGTTAATCTAATTCACTGTCGGCGAGTACGCCGACGCGCCCTTTTAGCAAAAGGTCGCCTACCTATCTTATGATTACCAATTTGACGATTTCGATGGAAAACACCTAATCCAGTAGAATCAGAAAATTTTGTTGTTTTAGAATTTTAGGGTCATTGTCCACCTTATTGACTTAACAACACGTTTACATCAATTTGTGAACGTGAGGAAATTTTTTAAGAGTTGCAGACCGATTTTGCCGGATTTTTCGGGATGAAATTGTGTTGCGATAATATTTTCATGCCGGAGAATTGAGGCAAAAGTTGTTCCGGCATAATCGGTTTGTGCCAGAATATGGGACGGATTGTCCGGTACGGGATAATAACTGTGGACAAAATAGAAATCACTCCGATTGGTAATTTTCTGAAAAAAAACCGATTCCGCGTTTTCCGGTAACCAGCAAACATTGTTCCAACCGATTTGCGGAACTTTATCCCAAAAATTGGTCGGCGAAAAACGTACAACACGCCCCGGTATTAAACCGAGCATTTCGGTTCCGCCGTCTTCTTCGGAAAAATCGAGAAGAACTTGCATTCCGACGCAGATTCCGAGCAATGGAATTTCGCGCCGTACAATATCACGAAGTGCATCATCGAGTCCGAAGTTCCGCAAATTTTGCATTGCCGCTCCAGCCGCGCCGACACCGGGAAAGATAACTCGTTCCGCTTTGGCAACTATTTTCGGATCAGAGGTAATCGTTCCGGTAACACCGATCGTCTCCAACGCCAACCGGACACTCGTCAAATTTCCCGCCTTAAAATCAATTATCGCAAACACGAATTAATAGTGGATAGTGGATAGTGGATAGTGGATAATGTGAACGATTTACAATTCATCACTATCCACTACAACGAGTGTTTCGACACCGGTTTCAGGAAAGAAACGGGCAAAACAAAAATCGTTGATTAAATTATGACCGAGAACGGTTCGGTTTGCCAGCGGTGTCATGGAACGGTACAACAAAAACTGTTCTTTATTGACCTGCACCCGATAGCCAACCGCCTGATCATCAGGAACTTTTTCCATATTTTCTCCAACCGTTAAATGCCGCCACGTGTATTGACTGCCGGAACGGTTGGCGTCGAAATCGAAAAACAACGGTGCAAACATGGAAATACCGGAAGTTTGTTGCCGAAGCACTAAGGTTGAGTGTTCAATTCCCAGCGTTCCGGTAACAATTCCGGTTTTTGACGTTTTCTTCCATTCCGGCAACGCCAAAGGAAAAACCCGAAAAATCGATGATGATTTCGGGTTATCCGGTTGAAAAAAAATCTCCGTTGAATCCGCAAATGTTTTAGGACGAAGTTTCGGCGAATAAAAAAGTGTTGATTCGTAAGTTAAATAATCATTCCGTTCCGGCAACCGCCGCTTCGTGTTGTCGCCGTCCCGCAAAAGTGTATCGCCGAGAATTAGTAACCGGTCTGTGTTGTCGAGCAGGAAAAAACGTTGAAGACGGTAATCGTCCGAGAGCAGCAGATCAAGTTCCAAATACTCACAACCCTTTTCGTGATGAACACAAGTTTCCGTCCAAAAATTAACCGCATGAAGCGGTTTGCCGCGCCGCCGGAGAACAAATTTCCAGAGTCCGAATAAAACCGGTTCTCCCTGTAAATCCACTTCCAATTGAACGGCATCGGTTTCCTGTGAATCAAAATGTACGGAAATCGACAAGTTTTTCAATTTACTCATTGTCGTGTATGATGTGTTCCTAATCGTTTAGTAACAGTTATTGTGTTTTTGGGTTTGTAGTTATAATTTATGGTTTGTGCAACAATATTCCGTTCCTTTACTAAAGTTGTTTCTATCCACAACAAATTATCGTAATATTTCAGTGGAATTTTCGTTAAAGGTCGGCAATCATAAAGTAAGCAACCATCAGGTAGGCGAACACTTAGCTCAAGTGTTATCGTGTCGAAAAGTCCTACCGAAAACTTGGTCGTCGTTCCTTGCCGAACCGCCTAACCAACCCTTCCCGTTTTTCGGCAACACGAGTAAAACGTTACGGCAATTGATGTTCGGTTGATATTAAGTTTTCTAAACTATATTATTTCCTATTGGATTTTTATAAATTTAATGGTTAAGAAGGGTAATGTCAATCCGTCTCCGATTGATTTGCGGTGAAAAAATAAAACAAATAAAAAGAAAGCCGTCCACCGCTTTTTGCTTTGTATGAATTTTTAAAAATTAAAAAATTTTCCTTTAAAAAGGGGGTGGGTGGTTGACATGTTTTGAGTTTCGGCATATACTACTTGACATTACTATTTTCTGCCTTTTTAATTTTAACATTTGGAGATTATTTTTCCGTTTTGAAAGATAAATCGCCCGGATTTTTATTCGGGTGTTAAAATATCGAGTACGTCAACTGTTGTTTAATTGCTTCGGCAAACAGATAATTTTCTACTGACCAATCGGGTTTTCCGGGTAGAAAATTACCACGAGATTATAAAGTTGCGTTGCTCCCGTAAAGGGAGCGTCGCGTATAATCTCACGGGTATAATTCAGTGCTACATTTTAATATGTAATACACCACTTTGGTCAGTGGGAATGAACCTGTCTTAAACAACCGTGTCGCTCCTGTCTCAGAGCGATATTCTGTTGCCGTTTCTCGGCGTTACGTTTGTTTCCCCATTATGTGAGAAAACAGATTACCTGTTTATGTAATCTGTTAAAATATCAATTTTTTTTCTAAGGAGAAAAAAATGAAAATTAGATTTTTTAGAGGCTTTACCCTCGTCGAATTGTTGGTAGTGATTGCAATTATCAGTGTGTTAATTGCATTACTGTTACCCGCCGTGCAAGCCGCCCGTGAAGCCGCAAGGCGGATGCAGTGTACGAACCATCAAAAACAAATTGTGTTGGGAATGCACAATTACCATGATGTTCAACAAACATTTCCTTGGGGATCGCGTGGAACTGGTTATGGGATTTGGGCAATACAAGTGTTACCATTTGTTGAAAAAAACCAAATCTTTACAGAGTATAAGTGGGATATCCAATTCAATTCGGGAACCAATGTAACTTTACTGAGCAATTTGGTTATTTCCACGTACACCTGTCCTTCGGACGGTAACCAAAACAAGTGTTCCTTCGGAGAATATAAGGAACACAATTATGTTGTTTGTATGGGACGGGAAGGAGTTTACGCATTAAGTGCTACTCGTAACTTGCCAACGTATGATCCACGTAATTGTTTGATTGACGGTCTGGTCTTTGCCAGAGAATCACAATATCGTGCGATGTTTACGGGAAGTTGTATCTCCAATGTAACTCCCTCGCCGGCTTATCCGCTTACAACGGCAATGGAAGATGTTGTTGACGGAACATCTAATACTGTTGCACTATCGGAAACAGTTCAAGGTCTTTCACCCGATGGTACATCGAATGATCTTCGTGGTTTGATTTGGTATGGATTTAATTGTTATTTTAATACAAATCAGGCACCGAATACAACTGTTGCAGATATTACTACGAACAGTTTTGGTTTGACCGGACATATCCAACATCCCTTGTCACCAATGGTTACGTCCACCAGTGTAGGTGACGGTTATTACACGAGAATGTCGGCGCGAAGTTGGCACGCCAGCGGTGTCAATGCCGGACTTGCCGATGGTTCGATTCGGTTTATTACAAACCAAATAAATCTGGATATTTGGCGTGCCGCCGGTTCCACTAACGGCAACGAAGTAGTTTCGTTACCGTAAATCAAATTCCGTAACCGTTCATGGAAAGTCAAAGTAAAAGTGATGATGTTGTTCATCCATGTTTTCTAAGTCCGTAGGACTTTAACATGGATAACCCCGTGCAAGTAGAACGTAGCACGGGGTTAGACCGCTTCCTCAACTGGGAACTGCGTAGCAGTTCAACACGTTCACGGCAAAGATAAATTTTCTCTGTTGAACTGCTACGCAGTTCGGTTGGAGTCGGTGATATGCCCCCGTGCTGCACTTCGTTTGCACGGGGTTATCCATGTTAAAGTCCTACGGACTAAAGAATCGTGAGCAAATACATTATCTTTACTTTGATTTATCGTGAACGGTTACACAAATT
>JAISBG010000352.1 GCA_031266315.1 Planctomycetaceae bacterium
ATATCCGAAGCCGTTGTTTGACCGGTTGGAATAGTTCCTTCGGTTCGCAGATAAATAACTGGAGCGTAATCGGTTTGCGGACCGGGACGCCATTCGTCGGTGTAAGCCGCACCGCCGCGCCGTGAAGGACATTTGATAATCGAAACAGAACCATGAGCCTTTTTCTGTTTCGGTGTTAACGTTCCCCAATAGGTTTGGAAATTTTGTGAGATACCAGTCCCACTGCTGTACGAGGTGATGTCATCGTAAAGGGATTGTTGCTCAATAAACGGTAACAGCAACACCCAAAAACCGGGGCAATTTTCCTCGATAAAATACGGAGGCAACCCCAGTGTGGTATCGTGAAAGTTATGTATTCCGATACCTTGTTGTTTCAAATGGTTGGTACATTGGGAACGTCTTGCGGCTTCTCTTGCTGCTTGCACGGCAGGTAACAACATTGCGATTAACACGCCGATAATCGCAATGACCACAAGAAGTTCAACGAGGGTAAAACCAATACGTTTTTTCATGGTATTTCTCCTTATGAAAAAAATGGTAATTTTAACAGATTACGTAACATGCAATCTGTTTTGGTTATAAGGCGGAAAATCAAACGCAATGCCGAGAAACGGCAACAGAATATCGCTCTGAGATGGAGCGACACGATTTTATGGACAGGCTTATTCCCACCGGCAAAAGTGGTGCATTATATGTTAAAATGTAACGCTGAATATACCCATGTAATGATACGCGACGCTCCCTTGTCGGGAGCAACGTAACTTTATCATTACATGGTAATTTTCTACCCGGAAAACCGGTTGCCTGTAGAAAATTACAGTTCGCCGAAGCGACCATAAAATAGTTGACGTACTCGATATTTTTTAACGCCCGAATAAAAATTCGGGCGATTTATCTTTTAAAACGGAAAATTGATCTCCAAAAGTTTAGTTGAAAATTAAAAAAACGGAAAAATAACATGTTTCATACTATACCAGAAACAAAACCTGATGTCAAGAGAAATCTTTTTTTGAAAAAATTTTGTTGTTTTAGAATTTTTTAGAGTCATCATCAACAGGTCAATCTGAGTAATTATCAATTCAATTTGTCGCCGGTTATCAGTTGCCGCGAACACGCCGACCGGGTCGGGCTTCGCTTTCTTCGATAATACGTAGGAATAAGTCTTCCAATGTTGTTGCAGGATTGCCGCTGTAAATTAATTGGGCTTTGTCTTCTTCGATGATTTTCACAATTTGATTTTTGGCGTTTTCGCTTAAACCGGAAATTCGGAATTCCGTTTCGTTTGAGACTTTCAGAAGGTCTTCAACACGTCCTAACTCTTTGAGTTCTCCCTGATAAAGAATACCTATTCGATCACAGACATCTTGAACATCGGCTAAAAGATGGGACGACATAATAACCGTTTTTCCTTGCCGTTTGAGATCAAGAATTAAATCTTTCATGTTCCGAGTGCCAATAGGGTCAAGACCGCTGGTTGGTTCGTCAAGAAGAATCAAATCGGGATCGTTAATCAACGCTTGAGCCAAACCAATACGTCGGGACATTCCTTTAGAATATTCACGCAGTTGGCGTTTCCTCGCCGATTCGAGACCAACCATGCTGATAAGTTGAGCAATACGCTGCCGCCGCACCGCACCGGACATGTTAAATAAACGACCATAAAAATCAAGCGTTTCCTCCGCATTCAGAAATCGGTACAAATAAGATTCTTCGGGTAAATACCCGATTTTTTCGTTTTTGGCAACATCCGTTGCCGACTTGCCGAGAACAAAAATATCACCGCTCGTCGGAAACAACAATCCAAGCAACAACTTAATTGTTGTCGTTTTTCCCGAACCATTGGGTCCCAGAAGTCCAAAAACTTCGCCTCGACGTATTTCAAGGTCAAGAGCTTTTAAGGCTCTTACTTTTTGACGTCCCCAGAAATCCCGATAAACTTTGGTCAAATTTCTCGTTTCGACAACAATATTTGATTCCGTACTCATAAAACAATCCCCAAGTAAAACAGAGAAAACAAATAATTTAAACTTCAGACAATAATATAATAATATGTCGGAAACAGTTTCAATTTCCTAATTGGTTTCAAATTGACGCCGACAAATATAATTAGGATTATAATTTACCGAAATATCGGAAGAAAAAAAGTCCCCCGAAAAAACTTTGGAAAAAAAATTATGACGAAGTTGCCGAATGAACTTGTTCTTTCATAAATGCGAGGGCATCGGTTGCCAGTTGAACTTCATCGGCATACATTCTGCGCCAGATTTTTGTTGCGGCGGCTAATTTCGGCAATGCCTGACCAAACGCTTCGACAACCAGCCAGCCGTCATAGCCGATTTCGTGCAATGCCGCAAAAGTTTCCGCCCAGCGAACACCGCCGGTTCCCGGTGTTGAACGGTCATTTTCCGAAATATGAACATGAAACAGATAATCTTTAACGGTACGAATTGCTTCGGTAACATTTTTTTCTTCGATATTGGCGTGAAACGTGTCGTACATCATTCCGAATGCCGGGTGATTCAATTCTTTGGCAAACCGTACTCCGTCGGCAACACAATTGATAAAATACGCTTCGAATCGGTTGAGGGCTTCCATTCCGATTTTGACGCCGATTTTTTGAGCGTGTTCGGCAACTTCCCTCATTCCGTCGAGTGCCCAATTCCATTCGTCCGAATTGGGACCTGACCCTGTGAAAACTCCGAGTGCAGAAATGGAATTGCCCACCATTACCGGACAACCAGCCGCCGCACAACAATCAAGAATTGTTTTGTTCGTGTCAATTCCTTGACGCCGAATTTTGGGGTTTTCGGAAATCATGTTGTCTTCCGGTGCATAAGCACATGTGGCGGAACGAAGAAAACCCAATTCATCAAGTTTTTTGCCCCAACGGGCGGCATTGGCAACATCCTTGTCGAACATCGGTAATTCCACAATGTCATAACCGATCTTTTTAATCGTGTCCAGAACAGGAAATTGATTTTCCGAAAGTGTATCCGTCCAAAGTAAAAGGTTGATTCCGTACTTCATTGCATTGACGATGTAAAAGTTAAAATGTTTTTATTGACGAAACGCGCAACAAACGACCATGAAATGATCTACAATAATTATAATTCAATTTGAATTACCGGTTGGTCATTTTAACACGGCAAAATCAAAATTAAAACTAACCTTTCTAAATTTTAGTAAAATTTTTCTGAATTCTATCGCATTAGGTGTTCAAATTAAACGCGAAAAATCGCGGAAAGAGGTGGGCGATCCCTTCGCTATTTGCTAAAAGGGTCGCGCCGGTTGGTTTTGTTATTGATTCCAAAACGGAAAGCAACACAATTTGCCGCCACTAATCTAATTCACGGTCGGCTAACGCCGACGCGACCTTTTAGCAAATAGCAAAAGGTCGCCCACCTGATAATTGCCTACTTTTAACGAAAATTCCGCTGAAATATTATCATTGTTTTGTTATTCCGTTGAGAGACTCCTAATCCGGTGGAATTTCATCGAATTGTCCTGAAATTGTTTGACCGCAAAACCGGCAACAGGATTCGGCATCAATATTGTATTCGTCAATTCGATATCGGTTACGAGAAATAACGGCTTGGCGGCATTGCGGACAGTAAGTTGTTTGACCAGCCGGATCGTCAATGTTGCCGGTATAAACGAAACGAAGTCCCGCTGAAAGAGCAATTTCACGCGCTCGGTACAATGTTTGAACTGGTGTTGGCGGAAAGGCGGTCAATTGATACGCCGGATGGAACGCCGAAAAATGAACCGGCGTCTCCGAACCAAGATTCCGTACCAACCATTTTGAAAGCAATTCTATTTCCGTTTCCGAATCGTTAAGCGTTGGAATCAGAAGCGTTGTTACTTCGAGCCAAGTTGATGATTGGCGGGCAAGATAACAAAGTGTTTCCAAAACCGGTTCCAAACGTCCATTACAATATTTTCGATAAAATTCATCGGAAAACGATTTCAGATCAATATTGGCA
>JAISBG010000371.1 GCA_031266315.1 Planctomycetaceae bacterium
CGGCAATATTCGCGGCGATTTGACCGGAAAGATGTGGGGAAAAGGTTACGCCGGAACAACAATGTTCCACACCATTTTACCGCCGAATAGTGCTTCCTGTTTCGGCGGTGCCAGTCCGGTAGACAACAGCACCATGTTGCGCATGGCTCAAACTGCAACCAGTAATCACAGCGGCGGTGTCAATGTCGGTCTTGGAGACGGATCGGTGAAATTTATTACAGATACTGTGGATACCGGTAATTTGGATGCCGGTTCAAAACCGGACGGTACTTCTCCTTACGGTGTTTGGGGAGCAATGGGAAGCGTCAACGGCGGCGAAACTGCAACCCCTTAAAAAAGAAAGGAGAAAATTATGATGAATCGTTTTATGTTGCGAATTTGTTTTGTTGTACCGTTTTTAATCTTAACCGGTTGTAACAACGGTGACCCGCGTTCAAAACTACTTGTTCCAGCTGCCGGTGTTGTTTTATACAACGGAACTCCGCTGGCGGAGGCAAGTATTGTGTTGTTCAATAAAGACGCCCCTATGAAACAAGGCGGAAGTGCTATTACCGCCGCAAACGGAACTTTCACAATTTCCATGTACGGTAACAGAGACGGGACTTACTCCGGCAATTACGCTGTAACGATTTCAAAAACTGAGGTTAAAAGTTCTCTCAGCAACGAAGAACTCCTCGATTATGAACGCCGCAACGTACCAATTCCTGAAAAGAATTACCAGACCATCTCGACTTTACCGGAAAAATATTCCGCAGTATCAACAACCGATATTCGATTAACGATCCCGTCGAAAGGTGATAAAAATATCAAAATTGAATTAACAGACAATTGATTCGATATTTTTAATTTCTGATTCTACCGGATTAGGTATTTTCCAACGGAATAGTAATTTTCGTTAAAGATAGGCAAACATAAGGTGGGCAATCCGCCCGCTGGGCGGTTGCGCCGGTTGAGTT
The DNA here is from genome assembly GCA_031266315.1 of Planctomycetaceae bacterium. Lineage (GTDB taxonomy): Bacteria > Planctomycetota > Planctomycetia > Pirellulales > Thermoguttaceae > WRKP01. Next base: position 957 of record JAISBG010000371.1, read on the forward strand.
TGCATTGACTCCAACACGGAAAGCAACACCATTTACCGTTGTTCATCTGATTCACTGTCGGCGAGTACGCCGACGCGACCTTTCAGCGAAAGGTCGCCTACCTTATGATTGCCTATGAAATATTACCAATTATTTGACTATTTCGGTAAAAAACACCTAATCCGGTAGAATCAGCAATTTTATAATTCACACAGTATAGTAATATTCCAGCAGAATTAGTGAAACAAATATAACAGATTCACTACTACTTTTTAATAACTTCGACGCTTAGTTGATGAAAAGTCATACCGGCATCGTAAACGCCGGGTATTTCCCAACCGATATTCATACCGTCGAACACCATGTCTTGAACTGTGGAATGAACGATAAATCCCTTTTGATGAGCAGTATCAAGTGCTTTTTGAACTTCCGGGAGAATATCGTATTGAATTTTCTGACGTTGCCCTACTTCCACTTTTTTAGTGAGATATGTTTTATTGCCGATTGTATAAATAAATTTTCCGTTGGGCATTGCAAAATCCTGTGCGGCATAAGTTGAAGTAAAATCATGCCGGCTATCGAAAAGACTTATCCCAAACCAAAGAAAATCATGAAAACCTTTTGATTGTTTATTGGTATTTTTCAAGTACAAAAACCAACCAACTTGAGCCGTATGCAAATTGTTTTTTTGTTCGCCGTATTTTTGCAACAGTGTTAATTCAAAATCAAACGTAACACGAATCTCCTTCGCATGAGCAATATTGATAGGATTTGCGAAGTGTGATTGCGATAAGAGCAGATGCGGCCAAGGTTCCGAATGTGATTCACGCGGTACGTTGTTCCACTCTTTAGAGGCAAAAACGGTCAGATTGACGGCTCCGGTTTTTCGATTCAATAAAACTGATTTATACGGATCAGAAAACGTTGCGGTATTTTCGTCAAAATCAAGATGGTCTAATGTTCCTTTGGAATTCCATTGCGCGATTTGCCAATGCGGTGTAACTCCTTCCTGACCGAATGTTTCAATACGTTTTGGCTGATCGTGTTTTGTTCCAAGTAGAACGAAACCTTGCGAATAATTCCGATCTTCCAAAACCTGACACACTTCCTCCGCAATCAAAAAAGTGTTACCGATCATCAACACAAGACATACAATCAAAATATTTTTTGTCATAAAAATAATTAGGGGTTAAAGAAAAAATAATTGTTACTTTTTATCCAAAACGAAATTAAATTGATTTCGTTTTTTCTTTTCAACCGTAACGGTTAAATCACTTGTTGTCGGCAATGTGTATTTTTCCGGAACGAGGCTTTCATAAATACCGACTCCCATTGGTTTACCGTCAATACCGGTTGAATATTCCATTCGGGACGGTTTGTCTTTGTTTTTCGTAACGACAACAATGTATTCTGCGGCAACGGCACCTTGATTAGGTTGACCGCCTTGCATTGAAGTCAAAAGAAAATGACCGTTTTCATCTGTTTTACCGATAGCGGGAATACCGTTCCCGTTGATTTTCGGAATAAAACTAATTAATGCATCGGAAAGCGGTTGCCCCTCAAAGACGACGGTTCCTTCAACAAAATTGACCGGCAATCCCGACGCGGCACAACCGCAAAATAAAACTGTTAATAAACAGAAAAACAAAAAAGATACATTTTTTATCATAACGAATGATTTGGTACAAAAAAGTTTGTATTTCCTTATAAATATAACGTAATTATTCAATGGAATTTTCATTAAACGACTTTATCAATAAAATTCAAGAGGTAAGCAACCTTTTGTAGGTGGGCAACCGTTCGCTGAACGGTTGCGTCGGCGTACTCGCCGACCATGAATCAAATTAACAACGGCAAATTGAATTGCCTTCCATTTTGGAGTCAGATTGCCAATTGTCAACAGGGGCAAAGTCGGTTTTACCGACACAACCTTTCAGCGAAAGGTTGCCCACCTGATAGTTGCTTACTTTTACAAAAATTCCTCTTGAATAATTACGATACAACATTGAAATTGTTATTGTTCCTTAAAACGATTTATTTTCCGCACCGTTAATAGAACCCAATGCTCCCCAAACACCCCATGGCGACTCGCCGGTAATATCTCGTTGACCGGTACCGGGAACCTCTTGATAACCGAATGTACTGATATTGACGGTAATATTTCCCGCGTCAATTGTTTCGGAAATAAACCGAACAGAACCGTCTCCGAAACAAGCATTGACACCGCCCGTATGATAACTGCTCGGCGTAACAAGAAAATGGTAAGGTTCACTGCTATAAGGTGAACTACTGGTAGCACAACTCGGATAGTTTGGCGGAAGGACAGCGTGAAAAATGGCAAACACGCCAAAACCATCGAAAATTTTACTACCTTTTTGATTATTGAAAACGGCGTGATTGGGCAAATCAATAAAATTTCCGTACGATTTCATTGCGGTACACGGAGCCGGATAAAGAGTATTGGCGTTAAAAACACTATCACCGGTAATTGCAACAAGATGTCCTTTCATTGGAACACCTGAATCTGCTTCTGTTGAGGTTGCCATAGCACTTTCCGACCAAAGGAGTGTATTGGAAAGACCGTCTGTAACCGCAGAAAAATCTCTGGAACCTTGACCGCCGTCACTGCCGCCGCGTCCAATCATTCCGCGCCGGTCATAAGAACCAATTGGCATTCCCAAAGCGTCTCCGCGACAACCAACATAATTAAGAACACGATCTGTAACTTGCCCGTTAGCATTGGTGGCATTACCGTCGGAAGGGCAAAGAAATACAGATGTTCGAAAATTCTGAACACGACTATACGGAATACCGTTTGCCGCTCCCGACATCGAACCGGAATTGATTCGTGTCATCAATTCCTCATATTTGGATTGAAGTTCCATGTAAGGAAGAATTCCCAACATGTGATTCCAACGCCAATATTGGATTCCGCCTGTTGGCGCCCATGAAAAGGGACTACTATTTTTGACCGCCGCGCCGTACCCTTCATCGCCATAAATTCGTTGTGGTAAACGATTTTGTGCATCATGGAGATTATGCACGGCGATACCCAATTGTTTCAGATGGTTGGTACACTGAACTCGTCTTGCCGCTTCCCGCGCCGCCTGAACTGCCGGCAACAGAAGTGCGATTAACACGCCAATAATCGCAATCACCACCAGAAGTTCGACCAATGTAAAGCCAAACGGCGATGAACGAATGAGAGATAAGAATCTTGCGGAAAAACATTGGTAAAACCAACACTTTCTGCTCTCATTTTTTAACTCTTCCCTACATACTGCCCCCCCCCCCCTGACTTTCCCATTTTAACATTAGATTTTTCACCGAATTGTTCAGAATGTTTTTCTGTGAATTTTCTGAAACGTTTTCTACTAAGTTTTCCATCGTTATGTTCCTTGTTTTATAAGGTTTCATTGAAATCATCGCGAAACATTTACTGCAAAACAATACAGTAAAAAATATGTATCGCTATTGAATCAGATTCAAATTTTATAAAAAACAAAGGCAGATGTCAAGGGAAATCTTTCTTTTTGAGAAAATTTTGATTGTTTTGGAATTTTGGGAGTTGTCCCGACAGGTCAGCTTTATCAAAAACTTCGCTGAAGAGTCACCGGTTGACTCGTAATTGACTCCAAAACGGAAGGCAATTTAGTTTGCCGTTGTTAATTTAGTTCACTGTCGGCGAGTACGCCGACGCGTAACCGTTCACGGTAATTTTTATTCTGGGACAATGGCATTGTGTTCTTTTAATGTTGCTTTTATTGTTGCAATATCTAATTCAGCAGGAGCAATATTTTTTAGAGCAGATAAAGCTGCGGCGGCTCCGGTAACCTGACCACTGGACATGCATGTTGCCTGAACCCGAAGTGCTGAATTGGCGAAACGATCACTACTAATACAACGTCCGGCAACTAAAAGATGGTCTATATTTTCCGGTAACAACGCACGGAAAGGAATTGTTGCTACAACACCTTCTTTAAGATGAGCCGGTCGAACTCCGGTTTCGTTGATATGTAAATCAATCGGATAAAAAGCATAAGCCAAAGAATCCGCCCAGACTTTACCGGATCGGTAATCGTCCGCCGTTATTACATAACGTCCCTTAACTCGCCAAGTTTCTCTGACACCAACTTCTGCTGACATAGAAATAAGTTTGGCATTTTCTCCGCCGGGTAATGACTGGAGGAAACGCAAAACACGTAACATTGATTGCCGTCCCCGAATATTTGTTTCCGTGCGCAAAATTCCTGTCGAATTGTCTGCGCCGAAAACATAATTACTGTTATCTCCTTTAATTACCGCCATAATTCCGTTTCGAAAATCTTCTGGTTTTATTAGATTGGCTTTTTGGGCTTCTTCATAATGCTTTCGAATATCCGCAATCTGAGTTTCCGCTTTAGCAATATCCATATTACTGCGAATCGAATACTGAAATGTTCCCGGTTGTATCGTATTTTCCCGCATTCGTTCCGCACCGGCTAAAGCACAAAGTGTTCCATTACCAGTACAATCAATCATCTGTTTACACCGGATTGTTCGTTTTTCCCCTTGCGAAACAGTAATCAATTGCCAATTTTCCTTATCTGTACCGGAATTTGTACTGGAAGATTTGAGGGAAATAACTTCCATTGGGGATTCAAAATACCGAATTTCGACTCCCGATTTCAAACAAAGTTCTTCCGCTAAGACAACATAAAGCGGTAAGTTGACACGAATTTGATGTTTCCAATGTTGAGTTCCCGTCGGTACGAAAAAATCCGGTAATAAATCATGATTTAGTTGAACCGTTTCTTCAACGAGTTCCCAGCCGATTCCCGCAATGACTTGTTTTCCCCATGCGTGAAACAGACCGGGGAAATTGACACCGCCTGTTGTTGCGTTACCGCCGAGTTGGAATCCGGCTTCAATGAGAATGGTTTTCGCACCGCATCTCGCACTTTGTACCGCCGCAACAATTCCTGCCGAACCGCCGCCAACGACAACAACATCACAATGAACCGTGTCGGCAAATATTGGTACTGAAAATAGAGAAAATAAAAGTAAACCGGTTAAAATCGAAACAAAATATTGTTGGAGAGTCATTGTTATTTTCATAGGGTAAGAAGTTATGGACCGTTAGGAGGAATGGATTCGAATAATGTCCGTGTTGCTGAACCAAGATCGAATGTTTGTTGAATTTTACCTTTAGGAATTGTTATTTCCAGAGGAGTTGTTGATCTGTCCGAAAATTTTTTATCGACAAATGTATAAATGTTGATTGGTTTTGTTCGGATTTCTCCCTGTTCGTACGGTTCTGTTTCTGTTTTTGAAACAGTAACAAGAAAATCTCCTGCGGGAGCCCCCCAAAACCGACCATGTGTAAAAATCACCGCCTTACCGTTTGAATCTGTTGTTCCTCCGACAGACCAAGGACAATGTCCGTCTTTTGAAAACAGAATAATGCTTGCTCCGGTAAGTGGTTTATCTTCCTGAGTGAGAATAATTGAACAATCATAAATGATCGGAAAACCATCAGGTTTCGGTGAACCACCGCAACCTTGAATCATCAGAAACCAAAGACTCAAAATTAACAAATGAATTTTTTTCATAAACGTTTTTAAAAAATGGATAGACTAAATGATTTGTCAATGTTCATTTCGTTACAATTCTAGGAAAGTACAGTTAGAATATGATTTAAAAAATTTGTTTTGTTTCACCGCCGCTAATTGTTCCTATTGATCCCCAAATTCCATAGGGACTTTCACCGTTCAAGTAATTGTTTGGGTGATAAGTTGTATTTAGGTTTCCACAATTGATTGTTTCTGAAATAAAATGCACGGAGCCATCTATATATAATCCGTTAACACCACCAGTATGGTAACTATTTACCGAGTAAATTCCCCAACCGCTTTCGTTTGTTCGATTACACGAAGGAGAATTCGGCGGTAAAATGGTCGCAAAACTGTTCCATTGAGGACGACCTGCAGCCATTCGTGCTCCTCGCCAACTAGAAGTTGCATCTTTCAACATTTGTGAATCGAAAGATCGTTGGTTGATACAAACGGATGAAACTAAACCGCTGCTCCAAATTGCCAGTGTTCCGCCGGGTGCTGTTGCTGTACCGCCCCGAACACGTTTATCCGTTCCGGTTGTTGTTTCTCCGACGGCGGATTCACTCGCGCCAATTGTGTTCGAGGTTCCATCGTTGAAATTTGCCATTGTCCGCCATTGATGAGGGTAAAACGCTCCACGCATTGAATGAGGAGTATATTTGTAATTTGCTTCATCATGCGGTCCATTGGGGTTGGAATAAATATCGTTATTCCATTGGGCAACATCTCCAAATGAAAGAATAACACTTGTTTTATAAACAGCCCGTATTCCCTCGTCATTCAGTTGTCCGGCGAGTCCGTCGGAAGGACAACAATATCCGACAACGCGTAATATTCGTAATGTTGGACAAGTGTTACTATCGGGAGCCGGATCATTTCCATTTTTCGCTGCTGTGGTTGCTTCATTAAGCACTGTTTCATATCCAGAACTTGTTTCCAAATAGGGAAGGAGAAAAAAGAGTCCAGACCAAACCGGACGCCATTTACTTTGATAACCGACTTGACCTGAAAAAGCAGGAAAGCCACCAAGAGAATCGTGGTAATTGTGTAAGGCAATACCGACTTGTTTAAAATTATTTGTACACTGCATTCTCCTTGCCGCTTCCCGCGCCGCCTGAACCGCCGGTAACAGAAGTGCGATCAATACACCGATAATCGCAATCACTACAAGAAGTTCGACCAATGTAAAGCCAAACGGTGAAGAACGAAGGAGTTGTAAGAATTTTGCGGAAAAGTATTGGGAAAGCAGAGATTTTTCCTTATCATTTCTTAACTCTTCTCTACATACTGCCCCCCCCCCCCTGACTTTCCCATTTTAACATTTGACTTTTCGCCAAAAACATGGCAAAAAATCCGACCAAACATGTCACTAATTTTTTCATTGTCATGTTCCTTATACAAGGTTTCAT
>JAISBG010000579.1 GCA_031266315.1 Planctomycetaceae bacterium
CCGCCGGACTATTGCCCACCCTATCAAAAGTCCCGCAGGGACGAGATTATCAACCATCATGAAATCATCTCGCCCTTGCAGGGCTTTGTTGGGGATAAGTTCCGAGCCGGCGGTTGCGCTTCGCTCCACCGCCGGTTATGCACATCACGCCCCATGCGGGGCTACGGAAAATATTTTTTGACAAACTCTTCATGTCCTTTCTACCTATCATGCGTAACATCTGTTATTAACTAATTTAAAGAATAAATTTGCTCAGGTCTTCGTCTTTGCTCACATCGTCAATACGTTTTTTGACGTAATCCGCGTCAATAACAACACGGCTTTGTTCCTGTTCCATATCGGGAGCCTCGAAACTTAGTTCTTCGAGCAAGCGTTCCATAATTGTGTAGAGCCGTCTGGCACCAATATTCTGCATTTTCTGGTTGACGGCAAACGCATAACCCGCTAACGCTTCAATTCCGTTTGATTCGAAAACTAATTCGATGTTTTCCGTTTGCATTAAGGCTTGATATTGTTTCGTCAGCGAACCGTTCGGCTCTGTCAGAATACGGATAAAATCGTCTTTCGTCAAATCATTCAGTTCGACCCGAATCGGAAAACGCCCCTGAAGTTCCGGCATCAACTCGCTCGGCTTGGCTCGGTGAAAGGCTCCGGCGGCAATAAATAAAACATGATCGGTTTTAACATAACCGTATTTGGTCTGAATTGTCGTTCCCTCAACAATCGGCAACAAATCACGTTGAACACCTTGCCGTGAAACGTCGGCTCCATGTTGTTTCTCACTGGCAACGATTTTATCAATCTCGTCAATGAAAATAATTCCAAGATTTTCCGCTAATTCAACAGCGGCGGTTTGTACTTTGTCCTTACTAATTAACTGATCACTTTCCTGTTCGATCAGAAATTCGCGTGCTTCTTTAACTGTCATTTCGCGTTTTGTCCGATTCCGCGGCGCGATTTTTTCAAACATTTCCTGAAAGTCAAACTCCATTGACTCCATACCGGGCATATTACTCATAATCATTGGTACAGCCCGTGTTTCGGAAACAATACTCACCATTCGGTTTTCCATGAGACCTTTTTCGAGCATTTTGCGAATTTTCGCACGGTTCCGTTCATGCCGTACTGTTTGAACAAGGTCTTCGTCGGACTGTGATTTTTCATCATCGTCGTCGTCATCGTCGGAATTTTTTGAATGGGACGGCGAAGGCAACAGCATTTCAATAAGCCGTTCATTAGCACGCCGAACCGCTTCGTCCTTTACTTTTTCGCGTTCGGTGGAACGGACAATACCGAGTGCGTTTTCAACAAGTTCGCGTACCATACTTTCGACATCACGCCCATAATATCCAACTTCCGTATATTTGGTGGCTTCGACTTTGATGAACGGAGCCCCGGTCAAAGTGGCAAGACGGCGGGCAATTTCGGTTTTTCCGACACCGGTAGGACCAATCATCATAATATTTTTCGGTGAAATTTCTTTTTTCATCGAATCATCGACCCGCTGACGCCTCCAACGGTTACGCACGGCAACCGCAACACTTCGTTTGGCTTCATTCTGACCGACAATATGCTTATCAAGTTCTGCAACAATCTGGCGCGGCGTTAAATCCATATAATTTGTGTGATTAAAAAAAACGTGTATTCAAAAATTAACCCAAAAAAACAAACGTCATAACTCAACAAAATGAAATTCGGAAAAATAGTTAAACAATACCCTTTTCCCCAACAATTTCATTTCCAAGTGATTTTACCCCAAAAATCAACTCTTTCAAGTTATAGGGTAAAGATAATTCTTAATCGCTTGCATAATTCTTAGGAAATCATCAGGTAGGCAACCACTGGGTAAGCAACCATCAGGTAGGCAACCTTTCGCTGAAAGGTTGCGTCGGCGTACTCGCCGACTGGGAATCAGAGGAACGATGGCAAATGATGTTGCCAACCTCAAGTAGAACTCAACCGGCACGCCCTTTCAGCGATAAGGATCGCCTACCTCTTTCGCGATTTTTCGTGTGTTTCGCGTTTAAAACGAACTTTTCAATGCTTGGACACCTAATACGGACGGTAGGATCAACAATTTTTTTAGATTTTTGGGCATAAATGAAAAAAAATTAAAAAATTTTTCAAAATTTTCGTCTATTTTGTTTACTCTCCCATTAATATTTTTTGAACTTTCATTTATACTATATACTTAATGGTCATGTGCAAGCATAAATGGCGAGCCGACATGCAAGCGAAAAAGACACACTACACAACAAAAAATTTGCACACCGGCGCGCCGTTTTCGCTTGCACATAACGTTTAATCAATTAAATCAATCGAATCAAAACTACAACGACTTGGAGTTTTCCCGTCGAGTAAACTATTATCGGATTTCATTTGTCCGCTAGAATCATTTACCGAACACTAATTGATTCTAACCGCTAACAAGTGTTCGCCTTATACGATGGCTATTACGGCTAAACGATAATTGTTCGCAACAATCAAAAATGTTGCAGAGAACAATAATAATGTTATACACTAATTGTTTTAACTCCGTAATCAGCA
>JAISBG010000635.1 GCA_031266315.1 Planctomycetaceae bacterium
CGTGTCGGACCGCCATGACCTTGATAATGATTCGTACTCGTTTGATTCCAATGATCCCAATAACCTACATCGGGATTCGTAACGCGACAAAGTGGAAAGCAATAATCAATTTGCGGACCGGGTTCTACACGCCAGTTCGTTTGTGTACACGCTCCTAAATCGGCGTCTGTTTTAGCGTCCGTTATCAATGTTCCCCCACCGCGCCGACTTGGACAACGATAAGCGGTTACGGAACCGAAAGAGTTTTTCACTGAATCGTCAAGCCCAAACCACCAATCTCGTCCGTAATGTTGGTCGAATCCGCGACTGGCAACAGATTCGTAGAGAGAGTTTTGCTCAATGTAGGGCCAAAGCAAGACCCACATACTTGGTCGATCACACTGGGAATCTGTGTTCCCAACATACGCCGGCGGAAGTCCGTTGAGATTGTCGTGGAAATTGTGAATTGCAATTCCCATTTGTTTGAGATGGTTGGTACACATCGAACGCCTTGCCGCCTCACGCGCTGCCTGAACCGCCGGCAACAGAAGTGCAATTAACGCGCCGATAATCGCAATGACCACCAGTAATTCGACCAACGTAAAGCCTCTAAAAAGTCTAATTTTCATTTTTTTTCTCCTGTGAAAAAAAAGGTAGAGATTTTAACAGATTACGTAATAAAATAATCTGCTGTAAATTGGAAAACGTAACGCCGAGAAACGGCAACAGAATATCGCGCCTAGACAGGAGCGACACGTTGCAAATGACAGGTTCATTCCCACCGATCAAAGTGGTGTATTACATATTTTAAAATGTAATACCGAATTATACCCATAGGATCAATACGCGACGCTCCCTTTACGGGAGCCACGCAACTCTACTGATCCTTTGTAATTTTCTACACGGAAAATCCGCTGATCTTGTAGAAAATTACAGTTCGCCGAAGCGATTTTGCATTGTTGACGTACTCTATTTTTTTAACACCCGAACAAAAATTCAAGCGATTTATCGTTCAAAACGGAAAATTGATCTCCAAAAGTTGAAAATGAAAAACAAGATGGAAAATAATAATAGTGTTCAGTATAAACTAAAGTTCAAAAAATATCAATGGGAGAGTAAACAAAATAGACGAAATTTTGGTATTTTTTTAAAAATTTTGGAATTTTTTTTTCGTTTATGCCCAAAAATCTAAAAAAATCGGTAATCATTCAGCAAAATTTTCGTTAAAAGTAGGCAATCAATAAGGTGGGCAACCGTTCGCTGAACAGTTGCGTCGGCGATAGCCGACTTGTACCCTGTTTATGGACGGAAATTATCTACTAAAACGTAGGAATACCAATTATCATCGTTAATCTGATTCACTGTCGGCGAGTACGCCGACGCGACCTTTCAGCGAAAGGTCACCCACCTACAAAAAAGGTCACCCACCTACAAAAAAAGGTCACCCACCTATAAAAGGTTGCCCGCCTGATATATGTTTTTTGTAAATTGTATTTTTTTTGTTTCTTTTGAGGTACCCTGTTCCCTGTTGATACATCTTCCTTTATAATCTCCGTTTTATTTTGTGTGTATTGAATCAGGTGTGGTATCGTCAGCAAACACTTCAGTACCGGCAACGCTTCGGCTTAACAATCATTTATCTGTTCCCATGGAATCCGAAAAGCCGCAATCACTTTGGAATAAAGGTTTCATCGCTTTACTCATTACACAATTCACTGTTGCCTTCAACGACAACGCTTTTCGGTGGCTACTCGTTCCTATCGGGAAAGAATATGCAAACGGCGATTTGATCCGATTTCTTGGCGGTGCGTTTTTGATTCTTCCGTTTTTAATCTGGACTTCGATTGCCGGTTACGTTACCGACCGGTTCAGCAGACGGAACGCTATGATTTGGTGTAAATTGGTTGAAATGTTGCTTCTCGCTGTTGCGGTTGGAGTCATTTGTCTCGGTCCCACCGCCGCCGAAGCCGCAAGTTCCAGCGGAGGAATGCCAATCAAAATTATTATTTTGCTCGGCATCATGTTTTTGCTTGGTTCTCAAGCCGCCTTTTTCAGTCCGTCAAAATACGGAACCATTCCCGATCTTGTCCCGAAAACCCATATTTCCGCCGCCAATGGGGTTGTTTCCATGTTGACAATGCTTGCTTGTGTTTCCGGTCAGATTCTTGGCGGTTACGTTTTCTTTTGGACAACCATTTACGAAAATAATTTGCCAACCGGTATTCCCGGCGGTGAACATGTTTGGATTACCGCGTTGGTTTTGCTCGGAGCCGCCGGTATCGGGTTTCTTGCCAGTTTCTTCATTCCTAAAATGAAAGCAGTCGCTCCCGATGCGAAATTTCCGCTCAATCCGTTTCTCCAAACCGGACATGATCTTGCTGCTTTGTTTTCACATCACAAATTGTTTCTGATTTCCATAGCAAGCGCGTTTTTCTGGGGACTTGCGGCTCTTGCCCAAAATAATATCGATAAATACGCGACCGAATTTCTTATGGTTCAACAGCAACATGTTACCGTTCTTGCCGCTGTGTTGACAATTGGAATTGGAATTGGCGCGGTGATTTGCGGTTGGGTTTCCGGCAAACGAATTGAATTGGGGCTGGTTCCTATCGGGGCGTTTGGAATGGGTTTTTTCATTCTCATTCTCGGTTTTACTCCGGGCTATGCTTCCGAAGTCAAAGCCGGTTTCGGAACACCATTGGCGTTGCCTTATCTTTTCGCAACAGCAACAATGTTCTTGACCGGTCTCTGGGCGGGATTGTACGATATTCCGTTGGCGGCTTATATTCAGGAAAAAAGTCCGCCAACCCAACGCGGACGAATGATCGCCGCTTACAATTTTATGACGTTTTCCGCCATGTTCCTGTTTATCGGACTCGGTCTTGTCGGAGCAAAACTCTTCGGAATTTTTAGCAATCACCCAAGTCTGATCATTTGGATTGCAACCGGTTTATTAACAATTGTTGTCAGTATTGCTCTGGCGTATTGGTTTAACGGTCCGTTTATTATTTTCTCGTTGCGTGTTCTATTGCGTGTTGTTTATCGTCCCAAATTGGTTGGTCTTGAAAATATTCCCCAAGAAGGCGGTGCGCTGTTGGTTTCAAATCATATCAGTTTGCTGGACGGACTCATTTTGTACGCTGCCTGCCCGCGAAACACACGGTTCCTTGCTTTTGAACCGATGGTTCCGAAATTTTTTGAAGGTTGTGTTCGCGAAACCGGACTGATTAAACTTCTCCCCGGTAATCCCAAACGTATTGTGCAGGCGTTGAAAGCAGCCCGTGAAGCGTTGAAAAACGGGGAAGTTGTCGGGATTTTTGCCGAAGGCGGGATTACGCGAAACGGTCAGATGAAAGCGTTTGAACCCGGTTTCCTGTCTATTTTGAAAGGGTTGAACGATATTCCGGTAATTCCGTGTCATATCGGCGGGCTTCACGAAAGTATGTTCGGGTACAAATACGGCGATAAAAAAACCACGCTGTTGCCTCGCCGTTTGCTGAACGACGTGATTATTGCGTTTGGGAAACCGATTTACAATCCTCAATATCCGCAACAGGTTCAACTTGCGGTTCAGGAACTTGGGGTTGACACTTATCGGGAACACAACACGAAATTATTACCGATTCCGGCGCGGACACTCATCAAGACGTGTCGCCGGCGCGGTCGGAAATTGTTGTTTGCGGATTCGACGGGTCTTCAGTTGAGCGGTTACAAGTTTTTGGCGGCAACATTAATTTCACGGCGATTGCTGAAAAAGCATATTCTTGGTTCACGCGATGAGGAATGTCATGTTGGAGTGTTGACTCCGATGTCGGTTGGCGGTTGTGTTTTGAATGCGGCATTGGCGTTGGATCGGCGTGTTCCGGTTGATTTGAATTTTACGTTCGGAATCGAAGGAATCAATTACTGTATCAAACAAGCCGGTATCAAACACGTTTTGACAAGCCGGAAAGTTATAGAGCGATACGCTGAGGTGAGGTTGGATCAGAAGTTGGAAGCCGAAGTGATTTGTTCGGAGGACTTGATTCCCAATGTTTCACTCTGGACAAAAATCGGCTGTCTTGGCGAAGCAATACTTTTACCGCGTTGGATTCTTGAAAGGATTCTTGGTCTTCACCGAAAAAGTCTGAGCGAGGAACTGGCGACAATCATTTATACATCGGGTTCAACAGGTCGTCCGAAGGGAGTGATGTTGACCAATAATAATCTTGCGGAAGTGGGACGCGGTTTTGTTGGAGCGATGAATCTCAACAGCAAGGACATGGTTCTTGGATTCCTGCCGTTTTTCCATGCTTTTGGTTTTATGGGTAATTTTTGGCTGCCGATTTTTTGCGGCGGTTCGGGAGTGTTCCATTTTAGCCCGTTGGAGCCGAAAAAGATTGGCGAGATGGCGCGAAAGTTTCCGGTAACATTTCTCGCTTCAACACCGACTTTTTTGCGTAATTTTTTACGGCGTTGTCCTAAAGAGGATTTTGAACATGTTCACACGGTGATGTGTGGTGCGGAAAAGTTGCCGGTTGATTTGATTGATGCGTGGGAACAAAAGTACGGAGTTCGACCAAGCGAAGGATTCGGAGCCACCGAATTATCGCCGTTACCGGCAACAAATGTGCCGGAAAGTCGGGTGTTTGATCATTTCCATATTTACCGGAAAGACGGTTCGATTGGTCGGGCGATTATCAATGTTGCGGTCAAAGTGGTTGATTGGGAAACCGGAGCGGATTTACCGCCCAATGAAATCGGAATGATTGTTGTCAAAGGTGCTATTGTGATGAAGGGATATTACCGGCAACCGGAATTAACAGCGGAAGTTCTCAAAAACGGCTGGTATCGTACGGGTGATATTGGCAAAATGGACGAAGACGGTTTCCTCTGGATCACGGGACGGCAAACACGTATTTCCAAAATTGCCGGTGAAATGATTCCGCATATTCTGATTGAAGAAGAAATTCAAAAAATCGTTGCCAAAACAACCGGTGAACCGGAACAAGCCAACGATACAACGGCTGAACCATTGGTTGCGGTAACAGCGTTGCCGCATCCGACGCGAGGCGAACAAATTATTGTGTTGCATCGGGAGTTGCCGTGTACGCCGCAAGAGATTATCGAACAAATGATTGCAAACGGATTACCACATCTTTGGATTCCGCATCTTGACGGTTTCCAACAAATTGATTCGATTCCGGTCTTGGGAACCGGCAAACTCGACCTTGCGGCAATCAAACAAAAAGCCGCTGAAATCTACGATCATCTATAGACCTTTTCGCGAACCTATAAAAAGCAGGCGTGACTATTCAGTGGAATAGCCCGATAGGGCTTCATTTTCATAATCGCAGGTCTTCGACCTGCGGTAGTACCGCGATAAAAAACCCGCCGCCTGAAAGGCGGGATTTTAAATAATAGCGGCAACGGGTTAAAATCCTGCCTTTCAGGCAGTGGTCTCTTTGGTT
>JAISBG010000639.1 GCA_031266315.1 Planctomycetaceae bacterium
GTCCACCGATTTTCCAACTGAAATGTACAACTGATTCAATTGTCCGCCGGTGTTGCTTACATTCTGCAATGGTCTATCGGAATAACCTGGCCAACTGGAACCTCCATTACCGTAATCAACATCGTTGTGGCTGTAGCCGTCCCATTTGTCATAGTAAACATTCTTTTGCCCGTATTCATTGGCGAAGAACCCGGCTTCCAGATAACCATTGATAAACCATTTTGACTTTTTCGTCCCGCAGATGGCTTCACACGGATCGCAGGAGACCTCGTCACACGGATTGCATTCGGAGATTTCCTCACACGGATTGCAATCCGAGAACACGCCTGCCTTGACTTCAGCCAGGGCGAATTGTGCCACCACAATCGCGGTGACGACGCCGAGGCATCCCATGATAAATTTTTTCATTTGCTTTTCCTCTGTGTACTTAAACTAAACTGTATTTGCGTTGGTTGTCCCTTTTGAGTTCATCAATGCACTTTCCACACGTACACAAACTCACCTCATAAAGAGACACCCTCCTCCCGTTATCATTCTTAATCGAACAACTCAAAATAAAGTTTTATTGCTTTTTACTTGTGAGGTAAATTCAATATAACACGAATAAATTACCAAAATCACTCAGTTTAGTTAATAGTTAATAATTAATAGTTAGTAGTGGATAGTTTTGACAAGAGATACATGATTTACAGGATTTTATCTTGTAAATCCCGCCCCGTCGGTCAAAAGTCCCCGTTTAAGATGAATGAAAGTCAAGTTGAAGTGTTTATTCAATGATTTTTAGTCCGTAGGACTTTAACGTGGATAACCCCGTGCAAACAAAGTGCAACACGGAGTATGTGAGTTCATAGGCAATCATAGGTGGGTGACCTTTCGCTGAAAGGTCGCGTCGGTGATAGCCGACTTGTACCCTGTTTCCGGTTAGCAATCTGATTCCCAAATCTGATTCACTGTCGGCGAGTACGCCGACGCAACCTTTCAGCGAAAGGTTGCCCACCTGATGAATTGCCGACCTTTAACGAAAATTATTATTCCGTTGGGAGACATCTAATCCGATAGAATCAGGAAAACTCCAATCGGAGATTCAGTCAAAAAGTCTCAAAATCGAAAACTCCAACCGGAGTTTCGGTCAAAAAGTTCCAAAATCGAAAACTCCAATTGGAGATTCAGTCAAAAAGTCCCAAAATCGAAAACTCCAATCGGAGTTTCAGTCAAAAAGCCCCAAAGTCGAAAACTCCGATTGGAGATTCGGTCAAAAAGTCCCAAAGTTGAAAACTCCAATCGGAGTTCCGGTCTTGGAACGTCATTTATGAGAAATTCCTATGTCATTTCTCTTCTCAGAGTGTCATTCATGAGAAATGCCTATGTCAGTTCTCTTCCCGGAGTGTCATTCATGAGAAATGCCAATGGAATTTCTCCTCCCGAAGTGTCATTTATGAAAAATGCCTATGGAATTTTTCTTCCCGGAGTGTCATTCATGAAAAATGCCTATAGAATTTCTCTTGCCGGAGTGTTATTTGTGAGAAATACACAATGGACACGTACAGAATTGAAAAAATCCGACGGACTTGGGACTCGTAGAAAAAAAGCGGAGTAACTCTAGCGGGCTATTCGATGTTTCGGATCAATTCCAAAAAAATAGTTACTTGGAAAATATCCCAACATTTCCCTGATTGACAAAAACATAATAATAGGTTTTACTAATTAGTCATGGAAAAGACTTTTTAATTAATTAACTAATTAACTAATTTAACCAATTTAATCAATCGTATTCAGGGAATGTGAAAATGATTCCTGAATTTATGTAATTGTTCCTATTTTTTCCAAAGGTGAATATGATGGGCATTTTTTTTGATCCTTATTCTGATTATGGGTTTAAAAAGTTATTCGGTGAAGAAGGTTCAAAGGATATTTTGATTGATTTCCTTAACACGATGTTGCCGGAACGGCACCAAATTGCCGAACTGACCTTCTCCGACAAAGAAATCGTACCGGCTGGTATGTTTGACCGGCGAGGGTCTTACGATATTTACTGTACCGCAGCAAACCAAGACCGGTTCATCGTTGAAATGCAAAAAGGACGCTTTCCAACCTTCAAAGAACGGGCTTTGATCTATTCCGTCTGGTCGCTTCAAAATCAGATTAAACGCGGTGAAGATTGGGACAAAAAAAAACGTTTCGCCGCTATTTATTTTGTCGGCGTTATGAATTTTGTGTTTAATGAAGAACGCGACGACGACGGCAATCCCATTCCGAACAAACTTTATACCAATATTCGGCTTTGTGATGATGACGGAACGTTGTTTTACAGTGGTCTAACGATGAAGTTTCTTCAAATGCCCCTCTTCAAAAAAACAGAAAATGAATTGGAAACACGTTTTGACAAATGGTTGTATTTTCTCAAAAATTTACCGTCGTTTGACCACATTCCCCGTATTCTCAACGAACCGATTTTTTCCCATGCTTTTGATGTTGCCAAACTCGGCAACATGGCTCCTGAAGAACGCGAAGCCTACGATAAAAGTGTTATGGATGCTCTGGCATACTTCGGAGCTATTCAAGAAGGAAGAGAAGAAGGAGAAATCGAAGGAAGAATCAAAGGAAAAACCGAAGTTATAATCAATATGAAAGCAGAAGGTTTGCCCATAGAGATGATTGCCCGAATCACAAAATTTTCTGTTGATAAAATTGAACAATTGTTACGTGAACAATAAAATCGGGAATCACCAAACCAATAATCTCATATTAATTACTCTTGCCTGTCAATTCAAAAATTTAATTTTTCTCTGTAGAGAATTATTCTTTACAGAGAAAAATTTCTATTATTCACAAGTTAGAGTAAAAATTGGAAACTCAATTATCTTCTACGCTTTGAAGTAATTGATAGACTCTGTTTGTTGACAAATGGTACTGTTGAGCAATTGTTTTTACCGGAGAGCCGGATTTTCGCATTGCGACCATCCGTTTGAGGCGTTTTTCCATGAAATTTGCTCTTTTGGCTCTAAAACTTGGTGTCATTTTTTCGGGAGGTGTTGTTGTTTTGGGCGGAACTTTTTTACGTTTTAATTTTTTAGGGTTCTTCTGTTGCTCAGTTAAACGAAGAAGTCGGAGTTCCCTGTAATCAGGAATTGGATTTTCGGCAGTTTTGTTGTAATTGTCGATAAGTTCTTTCACCCGATCTTCCGAAATTTTATACTTTTTCGCCAAATCGCAGATTGTTTTTCCGGCAAAGCGGTCTTTTATCAAAGCGGCATTGCGTTTTGTTTTCGTCTGTTGCACTCTTATACGTTTCCCCATAAGATGTAAATCACTACGAACTGTTTGGGGGTTGACCTGCAATTTAATTGCAATCTTATTGGTCGAGAATCCTTGCCGGTATAACACTAAAACATGCCTACGCCGAGTAAGCATCTTTTTATGACGAAGTTTAGCCAATACCGGTTTTTTCTTTTTCTTGGTTTTCATTTAAATTAAATCTCCTATATGTCGACGATTAAGGGACAAGATATTTAAGCGAATTAAAATTAAACCATTAAATGGCTCTTTTGTCAACATTACCTACAGTAGGATTGCAAGTTTTCCTCCGTCCTGCAAGCCGTCCACCGCTGAGGTTATCTAATTTTTTTCTGTTGCCACAATGAATATAACCTGCTGTATGAGCGGAAATTCTTCGTACACACTGACGCGTGGTCTGGCATCAAACGCACTCAATGGAATAAACAGTATTCCATCCGGTTTGTCATTCGGATCACCTCGTCCAGATGTAATGATAACATTAAGGAGGTTCTAAAAACTTCCTTAATTCATTATTCTTTATTTTAAGAAATTTTTTTGTCGAGTTCATTATTATTTTTTTAGATATTTTCGTACCGATCTTGTGGTAATATTGTATTCGGTATTGAAAT
>JAISBG010000729.1 GCA_031266315.1 Planctomycetaceae bacterium
GTGAACGTACATTTCCGGCATCGTGGATATTACCGAATGGTTGTGATGTTTCCGACGAATTTGTACGTTATGCCCAACCGTTGGTTGGTGAAGACATGCTTTCGCTTCCCATGATCGGAGGACGCCAACGCATGACACAATTTAAACCGATTTTTGCCGAAAAGAAACTGACGCCTTATATTCCTGAAGCAGACCGGAAAAAAATTTCATAACTCTTGAGGTTGTTTTTATGATGAAAATGAGGTTGCGAAAACTTAATTTCAATTATTTGAAATACCTAATGCAACCCTAACACAATATAACAATCCCAAAATTCCCAAAACAATCAGAAAATTTTTCTCAAAAAAGAAAGATTTCTCTTGATTTCTGGTTTGATATCTCGTAAACTATGAATCTCATTCAATAGCGATACATCTTTTTTGCCATATTGTTTTATGG
Organism: Planctomycetaceae bacterium; assembly: GCA_031266315.1. Classification (GTDB taxonomy): domain Bacteria; phylum Planctomycetota; class Planctomycetia; order Pirellulales; family Thermoguttaceae; genus WRKP01. Next base: position 439 of record JAISBG010000729.1, read on the forward strand.
CAAATGTTTCGCGATTATTTCAATGAAACCTTGTATAAGGAATATGACAATGAAAAACTTTATTACATGTTTGGTCGGATTTTTTGCTATGTTTTTGGCGAAAAATCAAATGTTAAAATGGAGAATCGAGGGGGGGGGGGGCAGTATGTAGAAGAGGGTTAAGAACGAATTGTGGAAAGTGTTCGGTTTTCCGACACTATTCGGCAAAACTCGCAACTCTCTTTCGTTCTTCACCGTTCGGCTTTACTTTAGTCGAACTTCTTGTAGTGATTGCGATTATCGGCGTATTAATCGCTCTTCTGTTGCCAGCTGTGCAAGCCGCTAGGGAAGCGGCAAGACGAATACAGTGTTCCAACAAATTAAAACAGTTGACTCTTGCTGTTCATACCTATGCGGACATTCACAAAACTTTTCCAGCAGCACTTGGACATCACTACGGTACGGTAAATATTGTGGCATCTGAATTTGGACGTTGGAGCGGGTTCATTGCCTTGCTTCCCGGCATAGAACAAACAGCTTTATATGACCGTATCATGTCTGAAAATGTTTATATGGAAGCAGGAATTGCGGGACCTCGTATACTAACAGTTGCTCAAGGCGGAAAGGACAATCCGCGTGCTGCGCAACCTGATGTTTTTATCTGTCCTTCCAACGGAGTTAGCAATAAACCAGAAGCGGCAACCGGTTATACCTGTTATCGATTTAATGTCGGCGACAATCCCTATGATTCTTTTGTGGATGCTCACAATCGTGGACCTTTCGGTTATCAAGCGTGGCGTTCACTTAGTGCGATTCACGACGGATTGAGTAATACACTCAGTTTCAGTGAGAAAGCGGTTGATGAATATGATGGAAAGTCAAAAGACGTTAAAAAACAGATAGCAACATACAATAACCTTGCCACCGGTGGATTTAGTGGTGGCTATCTTAGCGACCGGACAATTTGTGTTGGTTCGGCAGTTCGCGGAGAATATCAATATGGCGTAGGCGGAATGGCTAGTGGTTTTACTTTGCTTGTTGGATGGACTTGGTTTGGATATGACGGGCGGCATATCAATTTCGTTACGACACTTCCTCCAAACTCTCCCTCGTGTTTCATGATGGTATCGCCTTGGAGTTACATGATTTCTGCAACAAGTTTCCATCCCGGCGGTGTCAACGTCTCATTACTGGACGGTTCCGGCAAGTTTGTTTCCGAAACAATTGACAGCGGAACAGCGATAAAATTTCCCACTCCATCCGCAGCAAATGGCGAATCTCCTTTTGGAGTTTGGGGTGCAATGGGTTCACGAGACGGCGGCGAATCTAAAACGTTGCCATGATATGTGGTACGTATTTAAAATTTTTGTTTTTATTTTTTAATAAATAACAAAATTTATTTGATATTCATGTAGGGACGCACTGCTGTGCGCCCCTACAGAAACCGAATTTTCAAGTGCAATGAGCGTTTCATGATTGATACCGTCATTTTATTTTTTGTCAAAACAATTTTTTCAAGGAAAAATTTTTATGAGAACAACTTTACTATTTTGTACATTAGCAATTTTGCTGTTTTGTACTGATTGCAGCAACGTACCAGTACCGGACGAACTGAAAACCCTTTATCCCGTAACCATTATCGTGACCGATGGTAATCAAGCGATAGAAGGTGTTGCCGTTTCACTGTCCGCTAAAACTTCCGGCGGTGCGTGGGCAAGTTGCGGAGTAACGAATGTGAAAGGTGTTGCCGTGATTCAAACGTCCCGTGCTTCTTACACCGGAAAAGGTGCGCCGGCAGGTGATTATAAAGTTATACTAATAAAAACGGTGAAATTGCCTCCAGAATTGGAGCCGCAAGAAGAAGACCAAAGGCTGGCTCCGCAAGCCGCTACTGCCAAACAAGCAAAACTAGAAGCATTTTATGAGAAGAATCGTGTCATTCCAAAAATTCTGGAAAATTCTAATACAAGTCCGATAGAATTAATGGTTGCCGAAAAAGACGCTGCAATATTGACAATTGATATTGCTCAATATAAAAAGTAAAGAATGAACAATACAACATTGTATTCTATTATTCATTTTTTGAATGTTACTTTTAATCACAGGAGAATTTTTTATGAAAATATTTAATTTGTTTCTGCCAATTTTATTTCTGTTTGTTTTTTCCGTGTTACAGGCGGAAGATAATGTCCAAACAAAAAACAACGTTAGGGAACTTCGTGTTCTTTCCTATAATATTCATATCGGAATCGGTATGGATGATAAACTTGATCTGGAACGTACCGCAAAAACAATTCTGGAACAAAATTCTGATATTGTCGCGTTACAGGAAGTTGACCGGATGGCAGACAGAACGCAAAAAACGGATCAGACAAAAGAACTAGCGAAATTGACCGGTATGGAAGCGGTTTTCGGTAAAACGTTAAATCGTTCCAATGGAGAATACGGTATTGCTATTCTCACCAAACATCCGATTTTAGAACAAAAATACACTCAACTCCCACGTTTGGGAAATCGAGAAGATCGCGGCGTGTTGGCAGTGAAAATCCGTTTGGACGACAAAACGTCATTGTTGTTTATCTGCACACATTTTTGTCACGAAAGTGAAGAACGGCGAATCATGCAGGCGCAAAAAATTAATGAACTTTTTACGTCCGATAATGATTTGCCGACTATTCTTGCCGGAGATTTCAACGCTCCACCTGACAGTAAAACGATTGCAGTTCTTAAAGAAAAATGGTTTGATACGACTGATAATAAACCAACTTTCGGTAATCCCAAACCATCTTCCAAATTGGATTACATTTTTTGCCGTCCCGAATCGGTGTTCAATGTAAAACAAACCAACGTGATTAACGATTCCGTAACTTCCGACCACTGCCCTGTTCTCTCGGTTGTGGACTTGGTAACACCGTGAAACAAAAATTACGAAAATCACAGAAACTTGAATTTAGGAGAATCAATTATGTTTATTTTTCGTATTATTTTATGTGTATTGTTTATTGGTTCGATGACTTACGGAGCCGAATCGTTTTTACCGCAAGAAAAAACGATTTCATTACCGTTTGCGTCGGATTTGAACGCTGATCGTGCTTACATTGATATTCCGATAACAAATCCGTTACTTATCAGACAAGCCGACAGTTTTGAAATGGACTTTGAATGTGACCAACCCGACGCAATCGGAAATCTTACACTATATTTTCGTAGCGGTAACGGTTGGTATAGTTATGCGGTTACACCAAAAGAAGATTTTTCGGTTGGAACCAGACAATTTCATGCGGAAGTTTTGCGTTCCCGAAATTTCCATACGGAAGGAACACCGGAACCGTTAGACAAGGCGGATGTGATTCGGTTTTCAGTCTGGCGCGGTGCGCCGCACAACGCAACTATTAAGTTACGGAATATTCAAATCGTACCGTATTCAATTCTTGCCGTTGTTTCTGATTCCAAAGAAGAATTTAGTTACGGAAATTCGCTTGTTGCGCGAATGAATCGAGCTGGAATTCCAACCGGAGCCGTTTCGCCAAACGAATTAACACCGGAACGTTTGACCGATTGCAAAATCATTGTTTTGCCGCTTAATTATAAACTTCCAGCGGAAACAGTTGCAATATTACAAACGTTTGCCGAACAGGGCGGAAAAATTGTTGCGTTTTATCAACTTCCGCCGGAACTCGCAAAAACTCTCGGTTTTGAATCGGGAAAATATCTGAAATCACCTGAAGACGATTCGGCGTTTGCCAAAATTCGTTTTGAAAAATCGGCTCCGTTTGAAAAATTTGATGAAATGATACAAAAATCATGGAATATTGTTACCGCAACACCGTCAACTTTATATCACGCTGAAATTGCGGCATGGTGGTATGATGCGGCTAGTCGGAAAACGGAATATCCGGCGTTGTTGGTTAGTGATCGCGGTGCCTTCTTTTCGCATATTTTAACCAATGAAGATTCCGAAACGAAAAATCGTTTTCTGTTGACAATATTCGAACATTTTGATCCGGCGTTTCGTTATCGAAATATTGTGCGAATATGGAAATCGCTTTTCAATATCGGCGATGTGAGAGGTCGAACCGAAGAACAGCGGCTCGAACTGGAAAAAAAGTTTCTCACGGAATTAAAACACCGAAATATTGATGTAACGCCGGAATTTTTTCAAACGAATCCCGATGAAACTGTTCTCCGTAAATTTGTTCCGAAATTTCAGGAATTTATTGATGCGCTTCAGGATATTCGGCAAAACGCTGTTCGTGAATATTGTACAACAATTCCGTCGAAAACGCCGGAATTTCGGGCGTGGTGGGAACATGCCGGACTGGGGGCGTATCACGGTGATTGGGACAGAACAATGAAAGAACTTTCCGAAACAGGATTCAATGCCGTGATTTCAAATCTTCTTTGGGGCGGTTCGGCACACTATGCCAGTGATGTGATTCCGCGAAGTAAAAAATTTGAACAATACGGCGATCAGATTGAACAGGCAATTCAAGCCGGAAAAAAATACGGTGTTGAAGTTCACGCGTGGCAGGTTTGTTACCGTTTAGCCGGTTCGCCGCCGGAATTTATTGAAACAATGAAAAATGCCGGAAGACTCCAGAAAAGTTTTAACGGAGCCGTTCATGACTGGGATACGAATGATTGGCTTTGTCCGTCACATTCCGAAAATATTGATCTTGAATGTCAAACGTTTTGCGAACTTGTACGAAAATATCCTGACCTTGCCGGAATCCATTTTGATTACATTCGTTATCCTGATGAGAATCATTGTTATTGTGACGGTTGCCGTGAACGTTTTGTGAAGGAAACCGGTTGCGATATTACGAACGATATTACGAATTGGACGAAAGATGTTCGCGGTAATGGTATTCACGCAACAAAATATCAGCAATGGCGGTGTGATAATATCACCAAACTGGTTGAACGTGTTCATCGGGAAACAAAACAAATTCGTTCAAATATTAAAATTTCAGCGGCAGTGTTTTCAAATTATCCCGGTTGCTGCCGTAGTATCGGACAAGATTGGCAAGTTTGGGTTGAAAAAGGCTGTCTTGATTTCATTTGTCCAATGGATTATACTGAAAACTTGAAACGTTTTGAAAACTTAATCAAACAGCAACAGGAACTCATCGGCAATCGTATTCCTTTATATCCGGGAATTGGCGCAACAGCAACCGGTATTAACATGACACCGGATCGTGTTGCTACAGAAATTAAAATCGTTCGGGAACAAAATTTGTCCGGTTTCGTAATTTTTAATCTCGATAATCGAACAATCAATGCGATTCCACCAATGTTGAAACTTGGTGTTACCGGAAAGAATCAATAAACCTATCGTTTTTTTTGTAATTATTCAATGGAATTTTTGCTTTTCTGTTTTAACTGCAAAGATCGTCTGGAAATTACAAAAATAAAAGAGACAATGACCTTTTCATTGTACCATTTTAAATTCAGGAGTATCACAATGAAAACACAATTTTTCATTACAGTAGTTTTGTTTCTTTTTATTGTTTCGGGATTGACTTCTGCGGTTGCGAATGATCAGATTTTGCTTGAACAGATTAAGCGAATGCAAATGAATATTGATCCGCAAAACGGTTTGCCGTGGGGAACTCATGGAGTTGCGAAAGGGTATCATTCCAATTTCGAAAAAGGAACCCGAGTTCATCCAACCCGCAGCGTAATGGATTATGCCGCCTATTTTCTTGCAAGTCCGCTCAAAGAACATCAAGATCAGGGTAATACTCTTCTGGAAAAAGTTTTAACGTTACAGGATCAAAATCCGGAAAGCAAAACGTTTGGCGTTTGGTCATGGTATGCCGAAGAACCGCTTACTCAAATGGCTTATGTCGATTACAACTGGGCTGATTTTCAGGGAGCGGTGCTAGCGGTAATCTTGCACGATTTTTCCAATCGGCTTTCCGATGATATTCGGGAAAAGGCAAAGAAATCATTGGAATATTGTTGCGGTGCTATTATCAAACGTAATGTCGGTCCCGGTTACACAAATATTGCCATCATGGGTGCGGTGGTAACGGCAGCCGCTGGCGAAATTCTTGAAACACCGGAATTTCTTGATTACGGACGAAAGCGGATTCAACGAAATCTCGACTATTATAAAGAGGCAGGCGGTTTTAACGAATACAATAGTCCGACTTACACGATGGTCGTTATTCATGAATTGGAGCGGATGCTTTATCTGGTTTCCGATTTGGAATGTAGGACGGTTGCAACGGAATTACTCGGCGAAGCGTGGAAAATCGTTGCGGAACATTATCATGTTCCGACCGGTGAATGGGCAGGTCCACACGCAAGAAGTTACAGCGATCGGCTTTCCCGTCAAACGCGCAACGGAATTTTATCCCGTGCCGGTTTATTGCCAAAGAATACTGTTACAGATTCCATACAACTTGTTCCGATGGTTTCGGTTCCGAATTTGTTGCAACATTTTTTTAAGGAGATTCCCCAAAATCCGGTAGAGCGTTGTTATGTTTTTGCCAAAGGGCGACCAGCGTTTGAGGTTTCGGGAACAACCTGGATGGATTCCACTGCAACTCTTGGAACAGCAACCTATCACACATTTTGGGAACAAAATCGCGGTTTAATCGGTTATTGGACAAATTCCGGTTTGTTGACTCCGGTGTTACGGCTTCGGTTTTTACATAACGGTTCTGATTTTTCCAGTGCATGGGGACGGCATTGGCAATCGGAAACAAAAACCGTTTCGGCAATCGGACTGCTGAAAGATCAGGGAAGTATGCATCCAAGTTTTGACCGTCCCTGGAAAACCGGAACTTTTAACGCAACATCATTTCGCATCGTTTATCAACTCGAAACCCCAAACGCAACAGTTAAAACATTGGGTTCCAACCGTTTTGAACTTACCGCCGGACAGATTCGTGCGGTGGTGCATGTTGCCGATAACTGTTCTTTTAATGGCGCAACAATAACTTGGAAAACGGAACAAAAAGACCATATTGCCTCAGTGGTTGGTGTTTGTTACGAAGGAGAAGAAAAAGCGTTTCCGTTTCGAGAAATGAGAGAAACACGAATCGGTACGGCGTTGGAACTTCTTTATCCGGACGATAAACCTTCCGAATCGCCGGTCAAGTTTGTCGAAAGCGATTTTGAAACCAAAGAAGATGGAAAATTTTACGGCGTCCTCTGGTCTGGTGTGAACGACGCCAAACCGTTGCTTGCTCCCCTAAAACCAACTAATCACTGATTCCATACATAGTTGTAACCAAAGGATAAAAATTGTTTCATTTTTTCAAATTTTAAAAACACATTTAACCCCAAATTTTAACAAGGAGATTTTAACCATGACACTAAAAAATTATTGTCTGTTGGTTTGTTTTGTAACGGCAATATTATTGTTGCCGTTTTGTTCCGGCGCGGAGCCGGTTCGTTTAATTTTCGATACCGATCTTGGTAACGATGTTGACGACACAATGGCACTCGCGGTAATTCATGCGTTACAAAACCGTAACGAATGTGAATTGCTGGCGGTAACAACCACAAAGGATAATCCGTATGTTGCGCCGATGATCGCCGTTTTGAACAC
>JAISBG010000679.1 GCA_031266315.1 Planctomycetaceae bacterium
GCTGTAGTTAATCTAATTCACTGTCGGCTAACGCCGACGCGATGTTTTAGCAAAACATCGCCCACCTCTTGAATTGGCATGGATAATTACATTATTCTTATTCTTTTTGTGTTGCTTCTTGTTGTGCTTTGGTCAGATCGTGTTGCATCATATCGTGGACAAGTTCCGCGAAAGAATGTCTTTGGAACCAACCTAGAACTTTTCGGGCTTTTTGGGCATTGCCTAAAAGAACGTTGACTTCAGCGGGTCGAAAATAACGCGGGTCAATCTCAATAAGCAATTCACCGGTTTGGGCGTTGTAGCCTTTTTCTTCAACTCCTTCACCTTTCCACACAATGGAAATATCTATTGCGGCAAACGCTGTTTCGACAAATTCACGGACACTGCGGGTTTCACCGGTTGCTAGGACAAAATCGTCGGGTTGTGGCTGTTGGAGCATCATCCACATTCCTTCAACATAATCCGCCGCATGTCCCCAATCGCGTTTGGCGTTGAGATTACCGATTAGGAGTTTCTTCTGCAATCCCCATTTAATCCGGCTGACTGACCGCGTGATTTTTCGTGTTATGAATGTTTCCCCGCGAAACGGACTTTCGTGATTAAATAAAATGCCGTTGCACGCGAAGAATTGATAGGCTTCGCGATAGTTAACGGTTGCCCAGTAGGCGTACAATTTTGCGACGGCGTAAGGGCTTCGCGGGTGAAAGGGAGAAATTTCCGACAACGGCTCTGAACTCAAACCGCCGAATAATTCCGAAGTGGAAGCCTGATAAAACCGTGTTTTTGTTTGCAGTTTGAGCAACCGGATTGCTTCAAGCATCCGAATTGTTCCCAACGCATCGACATCACCGGTATATTCCGGCATATCAAACGAAACCCGAACATGGGACATTGCCGCAAGATGATACACTTCGTCCGGCTGTGTTTCCTGAAGAACACGAACCAAACCGGTTACATCGGTCATATCGCCAAAATGAAGATAAAACCGGTTTGCAGCTCCGTCGGAATCAGGGTAAATTTTATCAATTCGTCCCGTGTTGAACGACGAACTACGGCGTTTCAAACCGTGAACAATATAACCTTTATCCAACAGAAACCGAGCAAGATAAGCCCCGTCTTGTCCGGTAATTCCTGTGATTAGTGCGATTTTGGGCATATAAACGGATCGTTTACTTAAGGCAACTTCTAAAAACCTGTTTTTTGACAGGATTTACAGAATTTACATGATAAAAAATCAAATAAAATCCGGTAAGTCATGTATATCTTGTCAAAAAATAAGTCTTTGTAAAAGTTTTTAGAAGTTGCCTTAATTGTTTACTTATTACTTAGGAGTTCTCGGTTTTGCCGATTCGGAAGAAGCCGACACGGATGTCGAGTTCGATTCCTTGCAGGCGGAAGCGGAAGGACAATTACCGCAAGGACTGGCGGTTGGCGGAGTTGCAGGCGATTCTGATTGAGCGGTTTTTTTGTAGGAATCGCTCCGGTAATCGGTTTGATAAAACCCGCTGCCCTTGAAAACAATCGCGGCACCGCCGCTAATCAGACGCCGAAGTTTGTTTTGACCACAACTCGGACATTTTTTGAGCGGTTCATCTTTAATATACTGAAATTCCTCAAATTCATGGGAACAAGCATCACAACGGTATTCGTAAGTCGGCATGGGAATGTTCAAAAAAATATTTGTTTTGCAGAAAACCACATAATAAAACCTCTCTAGTTTTATAATATTATGGAAAAAAGTCAATAATAGCGGAGAGTTGATAGCGGATATGTGGAGAGTGGAGCGTGTCGCAAGCGGAATTTTCGTTAAAGGTTGGCAATCATCAGATGGGCAACCCTTCGCTGAAGGGTTGTATCGGCAACAGCCGATAGTGAATTAGATTAGTAAATTAGATTAACGACGGCAAATTTCCGTTTTGGAGTCAATGAGAACTCAACCGGCGCAACCGTCCAGCAGGTCTTTTGATAAACATTGCGTCGGTGTTCGCCGACAGTGAATCAGATTAACGAATACAATTCACAAACTGAAATGCCGACACGTCAACGTATTTTAATTACTTCGGGACCAACGCGGGAATATCTTGATCCTGTACGCTTTTTGACAAACGGTTCGAGCGGACGTATGGGGGCGGCTCTTGCAGAAACTGCCTGGGAACGCGGTCAAATTCCGGTGATTGTTAGCGGACCGGTTGCGTTGACCTATCCTGACGGAGCGGAAATTTACCGTGTTGAAACAACAGAGCAAATGCTTGAATATTGTTTGCGGCTTTTTCCTGATTGTAACGGAGTGATTGGTGCGGCTGCTCCCTGCGATTTCAAACCGGAACATTTTTCAGAGCAGAAGTTGTCAAAAACCGAAGGGAGCAACGATGTCCTATTCCGATTTACGGAAACACCGGATATTCTGGCAACACTCGGACAAATCAAACGGCAAGATCAATGGATTGTCGGGTTTGCTCTGGAAACGGAAAACGGTTACGATCACGCTTTGAGCAAGTTGAGACGGAAAAACTGTGATTTTATCGTTTTGAACAGTCCCGAATCTATCAACAGCGAAACCGCATCGTTTCGAATCTTCAACACTTCCGGTAAACTCTGCGCGGATGTAAGCGGTTCAAAAAAAACAATTGTCAAAGAAATCTTCTCACTAATAGACGGTTTGTAGTTAATAATTAACTGATGTTCCGCCCCGTAGTTAAAAAAGAGGTGGGCTATTTATCAAAAAGCCCGCTGGGCGGTTGCGCCGGTTGAGTTTGCACTGACTCCAACACGGAAAGCAACATTATTTGCCGTCGTTCATCTAAATTCACTGTCGGCGAGTACGCCGACGCGACCTTTCAGCGAAAGGTCGCCCACTTTATAATTGCCTATGAAATATTACCTATTATTTACTATTCCGGTATAACTATTCCTGTTCTTTGTGGACAATTTTTTGCCAATAGGTTTCGAAATCGAAATGAGGTGAATTATCGCCGTCGTGACATTGGATACAAACTTTTTTGGCGGCGTTGGCATCAAGCGGTAATCGAATCATCTTACGATGTTGTTCCTGCAACGCCACGTCAGAACCTTGTTCCGCTTTAATATGGTTTTCGCCGGGACCGTGACAGGATTCACAACCAACATCCGAAAGTTGCGGAGTTTCCTTTTCACCCAAAAATCCGTGTTCGTAAGGCAAAAACTCCGCCGGACTCCAACCAACAACATGGCAGGCAATACACTCAGGATCAAAAGTTCGTGACGGTTTTGATGTTTCCGCCAGTGAACGCCATGCATTCGCGTGACGCGATTTCCGCCAAACTTGGAACGACAACTCATGGCAATCCGCACAAGATTTTGAACCGACAAATTTTCCCCCTTCAACCGCACGGCGATTCGGAATCGGTTTGATTCCAAGTCCTTGAAAACCGGTCTCTTTGAGTTGTTCCTGATAAAGTTGCATCAGAGCGGTAATCGTTTTAGAATTTTCGAACCGTGAATCCAACGGAACACGTTGATAACGGAACGGCGTGTTCGGATTGTCGTAAAGCCCAACCGCAACCGCAAATTTTCCCTTTTCGCCAACTTCAATCAACATGCTGTTTTCCATCCAATTGGGTCGAAACGGCGGTTCTGCCGGTGTGTCGCTCGGAATAACGTAATCAAATTGTCCCGTTACCGATTTGACAATCCGTTTCGTTTCCTCCGCCGAACCGTGAATAATTAAAACACGCTTGTCGCATTTTTCCGCCGCAAACTGCGGCAAAATTTCCTTTAACCGTTTTACCGCGTCTTCGTGTTGAATATCATCGTTGTTGACTTCTTTGAGGAACGATTGACCAATCACAGATGTTACACCAACTTTCACTCCATTCTGTTCAAAAATACGATACGGTGCCGTAAAATCAGGATCGAATTGCATTATTGCTACATTCGCCGAAGTGTAACGGCGCGGAATACCCGGCACATCAACAAAGTACAAAATCAAAGCGTCCGTTGGCAAAAGGAGTTCGCGGTTTCCAATTCCGGCTGCCTGATATTTCATCAACCGAAGTGCTTCATCAATAACGAAATTGAATTTCAATTCCTCCTGCCGCCCGAAACCTTTATTGAGATTGCCGGCATCAATCGGAAGAATCTGCCAACCTTTTTTCTCTTCAAGTTCCTTGAAAAACGTATAACGCCGACTCAAACCGCCTTTCATCTGTTCCAAACCGGCACAGCCACAAGGTTCAACATAACCGTTCATAAATCCGGTAAACACAAGAAGCAATTTCGGTTTTTCCCAGCCGACAAACAGTTCCCCATTGACTGCCACCGGATCAAACGGTTGTTTCGCATCAAGCGGCAAAACGTTTAATTCCGGCGTTTCATTATTATTTTTCGCAACAATGTCAGTAACCGGCAATTCGGTATTCGCTTTCGTAACATCAACAACAGGTAATTCCGTATTTGTTTTTACAACATCAATAGCCTGTGATTCGGTATTCGCTTTTGTAACTCCGACAACCGGCAATTCAGTATTCGTTTTTGTAATATCAATAGCGGGTGATTCGGTATTCCTTTTCGCAACGTCAATAGCCGACGATTCTGTTTCTTGCCGGAGCGGATTGACCGAATAAGGCGTAACAGAAACAGGATCAGGAACAAACGGTTCGGTTTCCGTTGGAGTTATCACGGGGGCAAATGGAAGCGGCGGTTCTGAAACAAACGGTGTTGCAACGAGTTCAGGTTCTTTCGGAGTGAGAGGCGGGGCGGTCATTTCTTCAGTTGCCGGTTTGGTCGGTTCGGCAGGTTTCACTTCTTCGGTTTGTACGGTGGATTCCATTTTGCCGGTTGTCGGCGGTTCCGAAAGCGGCGGATTGGGTGTTACAAAATCAAAACCGCTCGGAACAGTTACGGAATCTTGATTCGTTGCGGCTTGAACGAAAATATCATTGACCGGAGGAGTAAAAGGCAACGACATTTCCGATGGAACTGTTTCCGGTTTAACTGGTTCAATGTTAGTTGCTTCGTTAGTTGTTTCAAAATGGACAGGTTCCGGTTTAACCGTTTCAGGTTTTCCAGATTCATTAGCAAATTCGGACGGAAACGGAGTCGTCGGTTCCGTTTTTGTTTCACTTGCAGACAATTCTCTCACATTCACGGCTGAACGCGGTTGAAACGGATCGACAAGCAATGGCGGAGTTGGCGATGATTCCGTTTCCTGTTGAGATGATTCGAATGTTGCCGGAACGGTGTTGTCTTTACAACCGGAGACAGTGATAAAGGCAAGTAGTAATATTGTTACTTCCCATTTTCGACTCTTCAAAAACAAACTCAACAGAATTAGAACAATTCCGATTACGATAAGAATGATACGGATTACTCCCGAAACTCCCCCAGTAGATAACGTATCATTATTATAATCATAAGAAGGGATAATACGGTAAAGCCAAGGAAACTTATCTAAATCAAGACCGGTATGGATGTTCGTCGAATTTTCATAGGCACGAACAATTAAATCGTTACTCGTCTCGTCTCCATGCAAAATGTTATTTGTCGAGACAAAAATAATTGCCAACACCAACCATTTGAAATAATTTCTGTTCATAATATCACCGATATTGTGTGAAACTTAAAAACTTGATACGTTTTCATAACTTTCTCCATATTGTTTGTTAGGAAAGATATTGAACAAAAAACACCATAATCATGGAAAACAAGATTTTCTTTTTCTCACAATTCCTAAACTCAAAAAACTTAATTTTCGATTGTATCATCTTTCCCAAAAAATTGAAAGAGATTTTTAAAAATCCCCGAATTTTTTCTGGAAATTTTCTGATTCTCCCGTATTAGGTGTCCAAGCCTTGGAAAGTTCGTTTTAAACGCGAAACACACGAAAAATTGTGAAAAAGGTGAGCGACCTTTCGCTATTTGCTAAAGGGTCGCGTCGGCGTTAGCCGACTTGTACCCTGTTTCCGGCTAGCAATCAGATTCCCAAATAGTCGGCAACACAATTTGCTATTGTTCATCTAATTCACTGTCGGCGAGTACGCCGACGCGACCTTTCAGCGAAAGGTCGCCTACCTACAAAAAGCTGCCCACCTGATGATTGCCTATGAAATATTACCTATTATTTGACTATTCCGGTAGAATCAGAACATTTTTTAGTCAACAAGAAACCAGCAAAGACGGCAATCTAGGAAAAACATTTCGTATATTACATGAGTCATTGTTCAATAGGAAACAATGATTGTATCATTCCAGCGGGAAACTCCTTAATATTGAGAGAATCAGTAATTTTTTTAAAGTAAACAATCATCAGGTAGGTTACTCGCCTTCAATGATTGAGTATTGACCGTTATTTTACAAGCGTTGGTTGGATTCACTTTTTTGAGAATCAGTATTGTTTGGTGAAACAAAAAATTCCATGTATTTATGACAAGGTGGTTGGAAACCGAGTTTTTCATAAACGGGACTGCCCATTTCTGTTGCGTGCAGTTCTAATCTTGTTACACCGCGTTGTCCGGCATCAGCAATCAGCCGGCGGACAACTTCAGTCGCAATTCCTTGTTTACGAAAATCGGGTTCGGTATAAATGTTGAAAATATACGCCGATTTTCCGTTGCGCAACGTTAATCCCGGTGCATAACTCCAAATCGACAAGGCTCCGCCGCCAATGATTCGGTTTTCAGATTCCGCCAGCCAATGGATACATTCGCCGGTCGGAATTGTTTCAGTATAATATTGCCGGATTCCCGATTCGATTTCCGTATCAAGTTCCGTTGCCTGCTCCGGTTTATAATGACGGATAAACCGGAGCCGGAACTCAACCAACGTCTCAATATCCGAAGTATTCGCGTGACGATAATTTATCATGCGGCTTTTCTGCGTTCATTGTTGGGTAGTTTGCTACAGGTACAGAGCAACTCTTCCGCATCTTTTAAAAACACAGAGGCTTTTTCAAATGTTCGAACCGCTACAGAGCTTAATTGTGAAAGATGTTCACAATCGAGATATTCCAACCATTGATCCAAATTCGAGACGAGTCCTTCTTTCGCCGCCAGATGCAATAACTCCTTCGCCGCAAGAGGTTCAACCTCCGCCGCCCCGAATCGGTCAATTAATTGATACGTAATCATCTGCAGACAAACCCGAAACGTTAAACTGAAATTCTGCACCACCGCCGAAATCAGAACGTTTTTAAATTCCATACTCAATTCCTGAAATTCAGGAGAACGTGCATATCTAACCGCATTTTCCAGCGATTGTATCGCATGTTGAAGTTTATCGGAATTTCGTTTTTTCATTATTTCCTCCATGAAAAAATAAAAAATTAAAAATAAACATTAACGAACCGGCAACCAAACAGGCGGCGATTTTTCTTCGGAATTCAGAACCGTTTTAGGCAGTGTTTCTTGTAACATTAACTGTGAACTTTTAAGAGAATCGGGAACCGTACTGGAACCCGGTGTTTCGTTGGGAATGATAATTTCCGGTGGCGCAAACGGCGGCGCCTCTTCGTTATTCTCAATCGACGGCGATGAGATTCGCTTGGGACGTGTCAACGGCTGTTCCGGCAAAGTAAGATCATTCACGGATTGTTTGGAACCGCGAAGTATCTCATTTTCCCGCTTCAAATCAACAAGTTGCGTATGAGTTACATATAACGCATTCTCAAGCCGATGATTCTCTTGAAGCAACAACGATTGTTCCATCTGGTACTGGTATCGACTCGTACAGCCCAAAACCGCCGAAAAAATCAATAGGAATCCTAATAAATGTTTTTTCATATCCTGTACATCCTTGCAGGAAAACGAATTGTTTCGAAAAGCAAAACCGCTATTTCGTAATTTTTTCAATCACCTGATCAATCAACCCATAATCTTTTGATTCCTCAGCAGACATAAACCGGTCGCGGTCTGTGTCTTTTTCGATTTTGGCAAGATCATGTCCGGTGTGTTTGATGAGAATTTTGTTGAGACGCTCTTTGATATTGGTAAACTCGCGGGCGTGAATCATAATTTCTTCCGCCGTGCCTTCCATTCCGCCGTGCGGCTGGTGAATCATAATCCGAGCATTCGGTAACGCAAAACGTTTTCCTTTGGCTCCCGCCGTAAGCAGCAACGCCCCCATCGAAGCAGCCTGACCAATACAATACGTTGCAACAGAACAGTTGATAAATTGCATTGTGTCATAAATTGCCAGACCAGCCGTTACACTACCGCCGGGCGAATTAATGTACAAATGAATATCCGCCGCCGAATCGTCCGAGTGTAAAAATAAAAGTTGCGCAACAATCGCGTTTGCGACTTCGTCGGTAACCTGAGTTCCAAGAAAAATAATCCGGTCTTTCAAAAGCCGGCTATAAATATCCATCGCGCGCTCTTCACGCCCGCTTTTCTCAATAACATAAGGTATTAAAGGCATCTGTCTTAAATCGTAAATTGTGAACGTTTATCATCAACGTTAATAACGCAACGATAAACAATTGTTAAAAAGTAAAGGTTAAGGTTTATTTCAACTAATGAGCCAAATATTTTGTAATAAATTTTATCTCAAATTCCCTTTCATTCATTGTAAAAACTTTTTTAAAATAAAGTCTTTCAAAACCATCAAGTCCGAAAAGAATATCGTTTATTTTCGCTTTTCTGGAAAGTGCCGAGTCAATGGCATGTCTCCCTTGTGCTGAATCATTGTAAACGAGAATGAATGTTAGATTATCGCGGGTATAATTTATCGTTATTTTTAGTTCCTCCGTTAGCAATAATAAACTCTCAAATATTTTACCACGAATTTCGTGTTTGTTCATCTTCCCGTTTTTAAATTCAATCAAAAAGAATTGTCCATTGATGTAGCACAAAGCATCGCAGGATTTAGGAGACTCCGATAAACCGAACCTTCTTACGATACTATCTTTGAAAGTGTCGAAATTGACAACGGTAATTTGATTCGTTGTCATACAATGATTCTTTTCGGTGTCCCTTGATGTATTTTGGAGTGTATCGCCGAAATTTTGGATCAAATTGTTATATGTTTGGGCGTGATTATTCATATCGTTTTTTCTCCAATTTGCGAAACGGTTCAGCCAAAATCCGATAAATGTCGTCGATGTTTTTCGTAACATCACGGGCAGAACAGTAATCGCTTTCATTTGTTGTCAGGTAATAATTGCAACGATCTTCTATATTTTGTTCTTCGGAATACACTTCTACCGCATTCAAAAAATAAGGACTATGTGTCGTAAGCAATATAGTCATGCCGAGTTCTTTTTGTAACAAAACTAACAATTTGGCAAATTCCAATTGCCATTCAGGATGCAAATGTATTTCAGGTTCGTCAAAAATCAAAATATCATGTTCCTTGAGTTCGCCGTTTTCCAGCAACCGCTTAATGATTAAAAATGTTTTCATTCCTGCCGAAACATTCTTAAACGCAAGCGGTTTCTCCAAACCACGTTCCTGATAACCGAAACCAGATTCCATTTTTTGAAATTCGCCACACGCAACCGCACTAATGAGAGATAAAACTTCTTTTGATTTTTGCCTGACAATTTCAGTTTCTATAATATTGTTTTCTTCACCCGTTTCAAACAAGCTCTGTAACAGTTCACGCTGATAACTATATTTTGAATAAAAAAAGTAATTTTCTCGCAGATCAGTTCTGTCAAGAATGAACGGTGTATCAATATAAAACGCTTTATTCATGATACCTACATTATCGGAATAACTCACACATTCATTTTTATAAATTTGTGTTTCAAGTTTATTATTCTTGATCGTTAAGGTAATTGAAGTATTTTGATTAGGTTGATTGACATGCGTTATCTGATCATCAAACGCGAAGCGAAAATACCGTGTTAATATATTCTTTTGAATTTGTTCATTACTTATCGCAATTGCAAATTTTATTTTTTCGAATAACATCTCTGTTGAATCATTACCCATATTCGATGGAATAATAATTTGTTGTTCAATATTGTCTTGAATGATACGCTGTATTTTTTGCAACGAATCAATACTATTCAGAATATCATTTACTATTTTATCAACCAAAGCAGAGTGAAAAGTTTTTAGTGATGTAAAACGGCGTATAGTTTCCTCTATGTTGTTTTTCCGTTCTTTTCGTATTTTTTTTTCGGTATCGAAAAACGCATTAAAAATACTGAACAAAGCTTTTCCAAACGTACTTTTGCCGGTGTTGTTATTACCAGCCAGAACGGTTATACCCCGCATCTCAATTCGGCTATTCCTGATTTTACCGATATTGTCGATTTCAAAAAACATATTAGTTACGCCTTTTATGCCTGAACAGTTACCGAATCAAATTTTGATACGCCGGTTGAATAATCGTTGTGGAAATTTGACATAATTGTTATGTTTTGTTAAATAAATTAAACGGTATATTTTGTTATTATTTCTAAACCGGATATACCATCGAAATCTTTTTTGTTATGCGTCACAAGCGGTAAATCATACGTCAATGCCGTTGCCGCAATCAATGCGTCTGAAACGGAAATCGGACGATTACGACGTTCGTAACGAATTTCACCAAAGTATTCACAAATTTTATCATCAAATGGTAAAAGTACAAAATCTCTTGCCAATCGTTTTTTTAACTCATCGCGTTT
>JAISBG010000712.1 GCA_031266315.1 Planctomycetaceae bacterium
TAATTCGGATTACCGTAATTCGCGGACGCAATCGTTACAACAAGTTCATTCGGTTGATCAAAATTCAGGAGTTGCGAAACTTCAAATTCCGGTCCGCCAAACATGCCTTCGTGTTTGCCCAACGCTTTACCGTTAAGCCAGACACGGCTGTAATAATCGAGACCGTCAAAACTTAAAAACGCAAAACCGTTTTTTTCCGGTTTGGAAACAGTGAATGTTTTTTTATAAAACCAAACTTTTTGTTCCGCCCATTTATGTTGTTTGATATTCAGATTTTTGTACGGATCAGGCAATTTTCCCGCTTTGAATAACGCAACAGGAACACTGGTCGGATGTTCGACATTGATCCAATCTTGAACCGTTTCGAGATCGCTCAGATTTTTGTTTGAATTATCACGCCAACCGAGTTGCCAGTTTTCGCTCAAGTCAAGATGTTGCGAACCGGTTCTCGGCGTAACGGTATAAATGTTCGTAATTTGTTCGGCGTCAACCGTTGGCTGCGGTTGTTGCGAAAATAATGTTGCACAAAAATAAGCAACTACTGTTAAAACTAATAAGTGTAATAACGTTTTTTTCATTAGTACCTCACTTGGGGTTAGGGATAAAGACCGGATTTCTACAAAGCCCTTTTAAAATTCACGTCGCTGAACACGGAAGCGCAGCAACGCGGAGCGGTTATTCAAGGGCGAAGCCTACCGCCCATACCGGCTACGGTATCAAATATTCGGCAACAGGTTTATTTAGTGTTTCGCGATGTTACACTAACATCTAATACTTTCGATTCGTAACCGTTCACACAAATAAACAAAAAAAGTAACATTTAGTAAATTTGCGTAAACGATTACAAAACAATAATTGACAAAATTATGGTACTTCAACGGCGACTCCATCGGAAACATGCGATAAAGCACGGAGAAGATTCAATGCTGTTGTTACATTCGGAGTCCGTACCGAACCGTCACCCATGACAAATTGACAAATTCCCGGATGATAACTACCAAACGCCATTTGACGAAACGGCGAATGAAGCGGAACATGTGAAGGTATATTGTCTTCTGCAAAATCTTCTGGTCGCCAAATCGGATTGATTTGTTCTGTTTTGAGTGATCCGGCACCAGCATCGTATTCTTCCCAATAAACCATTGCCCGCGCACCAGAGCATAGTTGCCGTGTATCAGTTTTCAAATAACCGCAATCACCCATATTTCGTGTACTGTTGGCATCTGTACCGGAATAAGAAGTATTGGGACATTTACCAACTCGATTGGTTGGAATATGTTTTTCTCCAATGAAAAATTGGTTACTTAAACCATCATTGACTCGAGCAAACGTATCTCGCGGTTGCCAACTAAGTTTTGTTCCGTTAACAGAACAGATCGCTGCCCTAAACGGTCCGAAATAAATTTCATTGTTGTTATAAAGACTCCACCAATCGTTCTTCTTCTCATTTGTAGTAACAAAAAGTGCGGCGTAATCACCAAGTGGTCCGGCAGAATTAGCATTGTTGTCAGTCTCGTTACCTGCAGTGTTATCATTTTTCTGTACACCTGAACGGCGGGTTGGACACACATACGTTTTAAAAGTTGCAAAACCGTTTCGTTGATCATCTGTTAAATTGTTGTTCCACCATTCATTGGAAACGACATAACCCGGATACGATGTTCCGCTTGGATTAACATACGGTTCTGTGGCAATCAGTTGATACAAACTTTGTTGTTCAAGGAACGGGTAAAGTAATCCCAGCGTTCCTACACGATTACCATTGTACAGTCCCGCTGGAACGATTCCGTTGTAGGTATCGTGAAAGTTGTGGATACCAATCCCTATTTGTTTCAGGTGATTGGAACATTGTGAACGCCTTGCCGCCTCGCGGGCGGCTTGAACAGCCGGAAGCAACAACGCAATCAATACGCCAATGATTGCAATGACAACCAGCAACTCAACAAGTGTAAAACCTAACCGTAAAGAGTAAATCTGTTTTAAGAGTTGTTCAAAAGTATATTCGGGAAAACATGCAAAAGTTTCCCCGCTTTCCCCTTTTAACTCTTTATCACAGTTACCCCCCCCCCCCCCATTCCCCAAATTGTACAAACAGTCTTTTTCATGATAGAATCCCTTTCATAAAAAAATTGATAAATTAAAAATGTCCCGAAAGTTTCAACATTGACCTTCGGCAAACATTGCGTAACTTCATAAAATCAAACGAGTTAAAAACACACAAGTTAAAAATAACCGCCTCGATCATGAACTTCTTCCGGCGATAAACCGGCATCAATCCATTCTTTAAATTCGCCTTCGTTGGTTTCGATTGTTTCGGCGCGTTCCAGCACCGGAATAATTAGTTTGCGCGGAATAACAATCGCTCCGTCAATGTCGGCAAAAATCAAATCACCCGGTTTGATGAGTACAGTACCCACCGTAATGGGAACCTGATAACCGGTAATTTTTGCACGTGAAAGTGAACCGTTTGAAATACGGTAACGGTACCAAATCGGAAATTTTTGCGACAAAATATCGTTGGTGTCACGGATTCCGCCGTCAATCACCGCTCCGCGAATTCCTTGTTTTTTCGACATTTTGGTCATAACACCGCCCCAGTGTGAGGCGTAATCAATTCCATTGGCATTCCAAACGCAGACCATGTTCGGACGAAGTTCGTCGAGCATTTTGACTCGCAATTCCAGTTCGCCTTCGAGACTTGGGTCGGCGTTGGAACGAATCGTAAAAGCAAAACCGGCAAGCACCATTTCGTCACGCAATGGACGAATCTCTGCCGGAAGAGCCTGATTTGTTAGGCAGTTTTCCCGCAAAACATCGTTAACACAACCGGTGTAAAGTTTTTCATATCGGGCAATTATTTCTGTTTCAGAAACAGGAAGTTCAACTTTCTCAATATCATCACGCAACTGACGCAATTTCAGAAGGTGCATTTTATCAGGTCGGGATTTCGCTGTTCGAACAGACATTTAACTTGCTCAAAAATAAGGATAACGAAACGAGAAAATAATTATGTTTAAACTTTAATGGCAACTCGCCATTCTGTCAACATGAAAATTATGATATATATTAAAATCTTTATGATATATATTATAACGCGAAGAGTTGCTATAAATATTCGACCCAAAGGGTCGGTTAAAGACCGCGAAGTAGCATTAGAGCGTTGCCGGTTGGAATTAACCGGTGCGACCGTTCAACGAAGTTTTTGATGAATTGCCCACCACTCTTGACATTTTTGAGGTGGGCAACCTTCCGCTGAAAGGTGTGAATTAGATTAACGATGGCAAATGAAGTTGCCTTTCCCGTTTTGGAGTTTAGATTTCCTTTCGAAATGCGGCGATGGAAAACCGGCTGGAAAGGTACAACTCAATAATCACCAACCAAGGACGCTGCATCAGCACAACCGCACAACGTACAAACCGTCGGCGTTTTAAGTTGTCTAAAGCGTTTGTTCGCCACAGGTTAGCACGCCGCCGCAACCGAACACAACCACAGGAAATTTCTTCATATCGCGCCAGTAATTTTTCACGAACAAATTGATCCGTTTTGTAAAGAAGTGAGGGATCAGCCGGATTCTTATCTAGTTCCGTAAGGCAACTTTCTATTTCACCGGCAACTATTTCCAAATCACGGGCTTTGCGTTTTTCGTGAGGATTCATTGTTGACGCCAACGTTCCGCTAATACTACGGAGTCGGTGGGCTGTTGTGGAAAGCGTATTGCGGATTTCCTGCACCGCATCGTCGTATCGACCACTCCAGTTACATTCCGCCACCCGTTGTTGCAGCGAATTCCAGCGCAGTTTCAACTGCGCTAACGGCGACCAATGTCGGAGCCGGATAAAACGACGCGATAAAGCAATTTGGGGTAACTCCATTACTTCTTGTTTGGCAAGCACTTCGGTTTCCGGTTCCTTGCCGGGAACGTAATTTCGTGTCAGAAACCAAATTTCCTGAAACTCAAAAAATAATTTGATGTACGAACCACTGTCAAGCACAAAATCTTTAAGCCAACGCCAACCAAAACGGAAAATATTTTCCGTCGGCATTCCGGGACGACGATCTAACCGATCTTTCTGACGGAAAAAACCGGTCATCATGGGATGTGTTCCCGAAAGCACGCCGGAATAACGATACCAAATCAAATTCCAGAACATCAGCCAATAATGTTCTCTCGGCAAACGCCGTAAAATATTAGTACAATGTTCTTTCGTGTAAAATTCACTGTAAGCAAGTTGGGCGGCGGCTTTCCATTCACCCGGCTTCATTTTCGGGTGCGGAAACGTTTCATGGAACGAATCGTATTTATTCAAATCGGGATCAATCGGGTCGCCGCGCCGAACCATTTCGAGGTGATCCACCGAACCGGGAAGCGGTGTCATCATAAAAAACGACGCCAAATCAACTCCCACATGGTCGCGAAGGAAAACTACATCACGCCGAACCGATTCGAGTGTATCGTTTGGGAAACCAATAATGTATCCAACATGAACAATAATACCAATTTCCTGCCAACAATGAACCATCTCACGGTATTGATCGACATGATTCTGAGTTTTTCCTGCCGCCGCAATATTTTCGGGATTGACACTTTCCATTCCGATAAAAACCATTCGACATCCGGCACGTTTGGCTTTATCCACAAAGTTGCGGATTTTACTGGCTTGCGTGTCGATTTGCATCATAAAACTGACGGGTTTTCCTTCGTCCGCCATTTCGGCAAGACTATCGAAAATAGTTTCCCAATGAGAACTTCGGGCGAAATTATCATCGGTAAAAAAGAAATTCGTAACTCCCTTTTCGTAATTACTCCGAACTGTTGCGAGAACAGCTTCCGAAGACCGGCAACGCATTTTGCGTCCCTGAATATTGATAACGGTACAAAAAGTACAGCCGTAAGGACAACCGCGTGAAGAGTCAATAGTTGCCCATTTTGCGCCGAAGTGATCAATATATCCCGGATCAGCCTGTGGCGGCGGAGATTGGGACAAATCGGGGGCTTTGGGAAATCGGTAAATTGGTTTCAGTGTTCCCTGCACGGCGTCATTAAAAACATTTTCCATCACACCGGGAGTTTCGGCTTCTCCGGCGATAAGACTGACACCGTGATTGATGAGATGTTGTAATTCCGGCGAAGGTTCTTCAAACAACGCAAGAACGCCCGTAACATGAAAACCGCCAATCATCACGTCAACACCAAGATTCCGAAACCGAAGAGCAATATCAGACGCACGAGGAAACTGATTCGACTGAACACCAACAATTCCAACAACGACACGGGTTTCAGGATCATCATTCCGGGCGGCAAGTTTTTCAAAAGGAATCCGCTGAACATTATCATCGTAGGATTCCAAAGAAATCTCGATATTGGGAAGCGGTTGTGATGTGATCATTGCGATTGTCAAACTTTTAAGAACCGCAAGCGAATTGGAAGGCACCACGCCTTTAATCCAACGCTGAACATATCCATCATCATCATACCGTGAAGGAACAATATACACGATTGACAGTTTCTTAACCATTTGTATTTTTGCCGAAAACGAGGAAACATCTAACAAACAACTTGGAATTATTATACGCACACAATCAAATCTCGACAAGACGGATTTCTATAAATTGTGATCTTATTATAATCCTTTTTATAATCCTTTGAACCTTAGAAAATTCGTTTTTTGTAAGAATGTGCGGCAAATAAGAGGTAGGCAACCACAAGGTGAGTGACCATAAGGTGGGCAACCTTTTGCTAAAAGGTTGCGTCGGCGTTAGCCGACTGTGAATCAGAGTAACGATGGCAAATTGTGTTGCCTTCCATTTTGGAATCAATGACGACTCAACCGGCGCGACCCTTTTAGCAAATAGCGAAAAGATCGCCCACCTCTTTTCGCGTTTAAAATGAACTTTTCAATGCTTGGATTCCTAATACGGGAGAATCAGGAAAATTGGTAATTACTGCGAGGTTGTTTCTTTTTTTGCGAAGAAGTTTGTACCGAGTACACCGATAATAATCAGAGCGGCGGCAATGAGATGATAAGAATAAATCGTTTCACGCATAAACACATAACCGGCAATAATCGCAACAATAGTTGAAAAATTCAAAAATACAACCAGTTCAGAAGCACGGAGATGTTTGAGAATTAAACTCGAAAAAATGGTTGTCAACATTGATGAAAAAATACCCAGATACAAAATTGCAATGATGAAATGCCGATTGCCAAGCGGTTTGAACATTGTTACGAAAGTGCCGTCGGCAATATGTGTTACGAAGGAAAACACCGTAAAAAATAAACTGCCGACAATCATTATCACCAACGTGATTTCCATTGCCGTAAATGAACGTATCAAAACACGGTTGGTAATTGTGTAACCGGCGGACATAAAACACGAAAGCAAAATCAACACAATACCCGCAATATTGGAAGTATCAAAATTGACTCCTTTTATAATAGAAAGAAGCATGACGCCGGTAATGGAAATCAGGATTGACAGGAATTGTAACAAATTAGTTTTTTCGCCAATGAAAAGAGCCGCACAAACGGCAGTGATAATGGGTGCGGTTGCGGTCAGGATTCCCGCTTCGGCGGAAGCGGTGTAAAGCAGCCCGTAAGCCTGAAAGGTGAAAAAGCCAAGCGGATAAAATAACGTAAGTAAAAGTAACGGAAACAACCGGCGAACTTCAATACGCAACGGAATGTTCATAACCTTCATATAAACGACACAGAAAATCAATGCGGCAATAAACCGAAAACTAAGCGTGTCTATCGGCGAAACATCGGTAACCGCAATTTTGACAAACAAAAATGAAAGTCCAATAATTGTTGCATTGACAACCGCAAGAAAATAAGAAAACCAAAGCATCGGCAAAATCCTGTTATACGGTGTTAGGATTGTATTGAGTTTTTCTCAGTAACTATTTTCTTGATTGTTCCGAAACTCGGCATTTTCTCTTTCAAGTCGAATATTTTTTCTTTAACACTTTCCATGCACACATTCTACTGATTTCGGAAAATCTACACAATAGAAAAAATTAGCAGCCGTTCACGAGAAATTAGTGTAATGTGAAATGGATTTTATATTAACAACGCTAGCGGCGACATGATCATCGTGATTTGAAGTGCAAAATTACGTGGAAATCAATCGGAGACGGATTGACATTACTCTCCTTAAACATTAAATTTATAAAAATTCGATAGGGAATAATACGGTTTAGAAAACCTAACTCATGTTACGCACGAGATGGAGAGTTTTAGTAATGGT
>JAISBG010000724.1 GCA_031266315.1 Planctomycetaceae bacterium
CGGAACTTTTTCCAGTTTGCTCGAAGTAAACGATTTTCCGCTTAACGAAGGAGATTTAACGCTTTCAACAACCGCTTCCAACGACTCTTTTGTGGAATTTCCAAACAAATTGATTTTCGGAAACCGCCCGAAAAAACTCTTTTTCATATCGCGTTTTTGAGCAGGCGGCGGAATTTCTTGAACTTCTTCCGCAACATTTGTTGTCTCTTCCACGTCCAGAAGTCCTTTGCCGAAAGAATTGGGTAAAGAATCCGGTTCGATTTCCGGTTGATTTTCGACAACCGTTTCCGTTTCCTTGTTTGCCTCCGAATCCGAATCTTTTTGTGAAATATTTTCCAAAATAGTTTCCGAATCCGAAACATCAGGATTGTCCATTCCAATTTGAGAGGCAATTTCCGACCAACGATCCGTTGAATAATTATCTTTTTTCATAAAACAGGAATTAGTTAATAGTTAATGGAGATAGGCGATTTATTTTTAGCACTTTTTAGCACATAGATTACACTGATTGAGGGATAAACACAGATAGAATCGGAGAAAATCCTTTCAATCTGTGTTCTCTGTGTGCCTTTTACGGAATAATCGCTCTATTGATTAGGGACAAAAATATTTACAACGAATCGTACACAAAAAATAATTGAAGTCAATAGCAAAGCAACCAATCCTTCAGCGAATCTTTTAATAAACTAATGCAAGGCGGGTGTAACTGTTCATGAGAAATCAAAAAGAAGGTGGTGATGTGTTTGTTCACGATTTTTAAGTCCGTAGGACTTTAACATGGATACCCCCGTGCAAACGAAGTGCAGCACGGGGAAATGCAACCGCAATACACCGAACTACGTAGTAGTTCAATACTCTCACGGCAAGGATAAATTTTTCTGATTCTACCGGATTAGGTGTTTCCCACCGGAATCGTCAAATAATAGGTAATATTCATCAGGTGGGCGACCTTTCGCTGAAAGGTCGCGTCGGCGTTAGCCGACAATGAACCAGATTAATGATAGCAAATTATGTTGCCTTCCGTTTTGGAGTCAATGCGGAGTCAACCGGCGCAACCGCCCAGCGGGCGGATTGCCCACCTTTTTTCGTGTTTAATAACGAATTTTTCAATGCTTAGACACCTAATACGGTAGAATCAGAAATTTTTTCTGTTGAACTGCTACGCAGTTCCGGTTGAGGAGGCTGTCTAACCCCGTGCTGCGTTTCACTTGCACGGGGTTATCCGTGTTAAAGTCCTACGGACTTAGGAATCGTGAGCAAATAACATCACCTTCAATTTGATCTTTTGTGAACGGTTACGGTTTATTTTTCAAGGAGTTAGTGTTAAACCGTCAGAAAACTTAGTTGAGAACCCTAATATTCCCTCGTCCTGCAAGGAGCAATCGTAACAACCCGCATCAATCGAATGTTTTACCGAATTACCGACGTTTCTTTTATCCCCATTTCCTCAAAGCGTTGAGCATGACGCGATAATTTTCCGGTTTAACGCCGACATGAATTGTGTTACTTGAAGACAGGATCAGACCGTTTTTTCCGCCTTTTTCGATACAAACACGGACTTCCTCTTCAACTTGTTCCGGTGTTCCGTTGACGAGATGCCCGGTACAATCAATATTTCCTTTGAGACAAATTTTGTTACCGTATTGTTCTTTAATTTCTTTCATATCTAAACCGCCGTTGGGATCAATGGGATCGAGACAATGAATTCCTGCTTCAATCCAAAGGTCAATGAATGATCGGACATTTCCGTCACAATGTTTAATGATGAAAAGACCGAGAGAGCGATAGCCTTCCATAACTTTGCAAAATTGCGGATAGATATTTTTTCTGTACGAATTGGGGGACAATAACGGTCCCCGTGCGGAACACACATCGTCCGTTGTTGCGACAATCTCAATTCCGTACCGTTTTACGGCAAGTTCCGCCAGAGTTACGTTATATTCGGCAACACGTTTTAGAAGATCGGAAAAATGTTCCGGTTCTACGGCGACAGCCATTAAAGCATTTTGGTATCCCAGCAAATCCCGCATGTCGGAAAAACCGTCCCGAAGATTGAGAACAAGAGCGCGTTGGTTTTGATAGGTTTCGAGAGCGTGTTCTAATGTTTTAAACCGGTTGGAGTGATGTGGATTGGGAAAGACATAATCTTTATGATTTGCAATATTTTCAATGGGATATTTCATGGTGGCGGGAATCATATCGCCGGTCAATTTCCGTTCGATGCCCCATTCATCAACAAAAAGAGTTTCATTTTTCCATGTTTTGACATAATCGGCACGAATATTCACCCCATCAATATCCAACCGTTCAACCGCTTCAATCGGGTCTTCGGTACCGCAAAGTATTTTAGTAACATTTGAATCAATAAACCATTCAAATGTCGGAATTTTATCCGGTGTTTCACGTTTTAATGCAGTTAAGATACGGTTTTTGGGTGTCATGGAATGGACGTTTGTTTTAGTTGATAGTTATACTAAAGCCACTTTAAAATTCACGAAGCTGGACACGGTAAGCGCAACAACGTGGAGCGTTTGTTCAAGGGCGAAGCCTATCGCCCATACCGGCTACGGTATAATGGATTGAGGAATAATCCGAAACGGTCAAGTGCGAATTTCTGTCAATTAGTGTTCGATTTTTGCTTGCACATGACCCACAATTTGTTAATTTTATCAGAAATTGTAAATGACTCAAGATTGTTGTATACAGTGTTAGAGTTGTATTTGGTATTTTTCAAGTTTCTAAATAATTATTTTTCTGATTGATCCGAAACACCGAATAGCCCGATAGGGCTTTATTTTCGTAACCGCAGGTCTTTGACCTGCGGTTACAAACCAATAAAACCGCTGCCTGAAAGGCAGAATTTTAAGCCGTTGCCGTGTTAAGTTCTGCCTTTCAGAGTATCGTCAAGAAGTTTGTTTTAACTATTAGCATGAGAGGGTGTTATCGTGTATTAACCTGTTTGACACGTAGTTTTTCGACGCTTTCGAGGAGTAGTGGGATTCGTATTAACAAAGACGTCAGCCGTAACCGTGAGGTGAATCCAGTGCAGGTCTCGTTAGGGTTTTGATTGTGACCAACCTTTCCCGAAAGGTGAAGTCTAGTATCGGTGATGAAGCAACAGGTATTTGCAGTTGTCGGACAATCCGGGATAGTAGGAACAGCGGGCGTTGAGAGTTGAAACAGAAACTTGAGAGCCCCTATTCGATGAACAAGTTGGCGGTATGTTGTTTTCGCAACACAATGACGGAGTTCCATTGGTAACGGAAAAGCATAACTGTTCCTGAATCGGATGGGGAGTCGGATGAGAGCATAGTAGCGTTGAAGTCGAGTAATTCCGATGGAGCAAAGGCTCTCTGATTGATGTTCGTTGCCGCTATTAAATGAGGAGAGCCGCTTGAACTTGTGTTCACTACGAAAAAAACTCTCCGAATTG
>JAISBG010000003.1 GCA_031266315.1 Planctomycetaceae bacterium
ATCGGGTGATGTATTTTCCAATGCCGGAATCCATTACTCGATCCTTCCGTTTATTGAGCAGGTTTCTCTTTATGAACAGTGTCAAAATTCGATTCGTATAAACAACGCTCAAAACGAGACATTTATGAACAATATCATTAATGGTCCCGGTGCAACTTCCGACCGTAGTATCTGGTGTACTCCGGTCTCAACATTTTTATGTCCTTCCGATCCTAATGGACGAGACAAAACAGCGGATCAATTTGGACGGTGTAATTACGTTTATTCACACGGTGATTGGCCCGACATCATCAGTGATAATTCCGGAGGCGGAATCGCCGACAAAGATAAAGCAAATTATCGCGGTTTTTTCAAGTTTGAATTAACTAAAACGGGAATTACGTACCGTAATTTCGCTAGTATTCAGGATGGTACAAGTAATACAGTTGCTTTGTCAGAACACGCTATTGCAACGGTACAGGCAAGAAATTTAGCCAAAGCATCTTCGGTTGCCGATGCCGACGCTGCCGCAAAAAACATTGCCAATGCAAGCCTGGATACATCCGGTTCCGCCTATAATCCTTCTGCTTGTTTATTGACAGCAAGCGGCGGTTTTTATAACGCAGGTACATCACCAGCCTTGTTTGCCGGTCTTTCTTGGGGAGCTCCAATTCCTTATATTACTGGTTTTGCTACGATTTTACCCCCGAACGCTTCTAACTGTATTACTGATGCCAACGAAGCCAACTGGGCGGGACGCCGAAATCAGCGTTCTGTTCATGCCGCTTCCAGTTATCATATTAGCGGAGTTCTTGCCGCTTTCGGTGATGGTTCTGTCCGGTTTGTTACGGAAACAATTGATACCGGTAATCTAAGTGCTAAAGTCCCGCTTCATGGCAGAGAATCAGAATATGGACTTTGGGGCGCACTTGGAACTATTGCCGGAAGTGAATCAAAAAATGTTCCTTAAACTTTTTCATTATCCCTTAAAAAATCAATTAAAATGTTAAAAATTATCACAAAGATTTTATTATTTGTTTCGATAATTTGGTTGTCCGGTTGTAAAGAATATCGTCCTGCCGGATTGCCCAAGTTGATACCATGTGAGATTATTATCATCAATACCGACGGTATGCCTCTTACCGGCGCATCAGTTCGGTTATTCGCAACGGAAACATCAATTCCTTGGGCAATCATTGGAAAAACAGATGAAAATGGAATTGCCGATATTTCTGTCAATGCTCAGTATTCAGGGGCTCCGGTAGGAAAATTCCGTGTTCTTGTGTCGAAAAACGATGGATTTGATAAAACAATGGGAATACCGAAAACTCCGCCTAACGCTTACGTCAGCGTTGATACGGAATTAATTTACTATGTCAACCCGATTTATTCGAATGAAAAACGTTCCCCGTTTGAAATTGAAGTTATTGATAACGAACCATTTAAAATAACATTGACACTCGTTAAAAAACCGAATGAAATTGTCCGATAAAAAAATTATAATATTTGTAATTATTCAGTGGAAAAAAAAAATTTTTTTCAATCTTAATTACTTAACTCATGTTACACACCGTAGTTAAAAAGTAAAGGTAAAGATATTTGGTTCCTAAGTCCGTAGGACTTTAACATGGATAACCCCGTGCAAGTGCAACGCAGCACGGGGCATTGAGTAATATACCACCACAACCGGAACTACGTAGTAGTTCAACAGAGAAAAGTTATCCTTGCCGTGAACGTGTTGAACTGCTACGCAGTTCGTTATAAAGAGATTCCGTTTACCCCCGTGCTGCACTTCGTTTGCACGAGGTTATCCACGTGAAAGTCCTACGGACTAAAAATCATGAATAAACACCTTCACCTTGACTTTCATTCATCTTAAACGGTGACTTTTTACCTACGGTGCGTAACGTGAGTTACTTAATCTTAATTACTTAACTTTAACCCGAATGAAATGACGATGATGTATTTTCGATTTTTGTGTGTTAGTGTTGTATTTTTTGTTTCATCAATAATATTCGCCGGAGATAAACCGAATATTGTTTTCTTTCTGGTGGACGATCTCGGTATGATGGATATTGGCGCGTACAACCCGAACACCTTTTATGAAACACCTAATGTTGATCGGATTGCCAAAGAAGGAATCCGGTTCACAAACGGTTACTCTGCCTGCTGTGTTTGCAGTCCGACACGATTCAGTATTATGACCGGAAAATATCCGGCACGAAATGCCTGTACCAATTGGTTTGGTGCCGCCGACGTTGCAAAATTTCGCGGCGCAAAATATCATGACCGTCTTGATTTGGAAGAAATAACACTTGCGGAAACATTCAAAGAGGCAGGATATAAAACGGCGTATATTGGAAAATGGCATCTTGGTCCTACTGAAGAATTTTGGCCTGAAAATCAAGGTTTTGACGTCAATATTGGCGGTTGTCATAAAGGTAATCCCGGTCGGGGAGGTTATCAGGGAAAAGGAGGATATTTTTCGCCGTACAATAATCCTCGTCTGCCGGACGGTGTTGAAGGGGAATTTTTGACGGAGCGTTTGACCGAAGAAGCAATCAAGCAAATTAAAGTGATGAAAGATTCTCCGTTTTTTCTTTACTTTGCGTTTTATCAGGTTCACACACCGCTTCAAGCACCGGAAGTGCTGATTGAAAAATATCGTGAAAAAACGAAGCGGCTTAACTTACCCGAAGAGCAGGATCCAACATCAATTCAGGAAAATGAACTTCGTCCCAATGGTAAAGCACGTTTGATACGCCGGATTCAATCACATCCGGTTTATGCCGCAATGGTTGAATCAATGGATACGGCAGTTGGTCGAGTCATGGACACTCTTTACGAGGAAAAACTTCTTGACAATACGATTATTTGTTTTGTTTCCGATAACGGCGGACTGGCGGAAAATTCGACATCCAATTTTCCGTTACGTGCTGGGAAAGGCTGGCTTTATGAGGGCGGACATCGTGTTCCGTTTATTATTCGTATTCCTCAGGGGCGAGCGGGAATTTCTGAGGTTCCGGTAATTACGAACGATTTTTATCCGACACTTCTTGAACTTGCCGGACTTCCGCTGAAACCGTTACAACATCAGGACGGAGTTTCGCTCAAACCGATTTTGGACGGTAAAAAACCGCCGAAACGAGATACACTTTATTGGCATTATCCGCATTACGGTGCATTTCCCGGCGGTGTGATACGAAAAGGAGATTGGAAATTGATTCGTCGTTATGAAGACGGACGAGTCCAATTATACAATCTAAAAGAGGATCCTTCCGAACAAAACGATTGCGCGGAAAAAGAACCGGAACGAGCAAAACAATTGGCGGAAGAACACGACCACTGGCTTCAATCCGTCAACGCAAAATTCCTCCGTGAAAAGGACGGACACAAACCTTGGTTACCAACGTACAAAAATAATAGATAAATGTTCCTTCGTTTTGAGGGATTAAGTTTTCGTCTTCAAAGGTTGGATTGAACATGCGAAATAAAACGGCTCAATTCTTAGAGTTCAACATTTAGTTTCCAATAAGGTTAGGATATTTTTGCCGTTCTTGCTACTGAGGTTATTTTGTCAAGTTGTTTTGGTTATGAAAATTAGGTTGCGAAAACTTAATTTCGATCATTCAAAAAATTATTGCAACATATTATCGTCAGCATATCAACATGGCGTCGCCGTAACTGAAAAAGCGGTATTTTTTCTGAACGGCTTCGCGGTAGGCTTCTTGAATTAGTTCATCGCCGCCGAAAGTTCGTACTAAAATTAACAATGTCGATTTCGGTAAATGGAAATTCGTCAACAGTACGTCAACATTTTTGAATTGATAAGGCGGACGAATAAACAACGATGTTTCACCTTCAAAAGGTTTCAAATCAGCAGCCGATTCCAGAACTCGCACCGAAGTTGTTCCGACGGCAATGATTCTGCCGCCTGTAACTTTACAATGTTGAAGGGCGGTACTTGTTGGTTCTGTCAACGAACACCATTCGGCGTGCATTGGATGTTCGTGAATATTTTCAACAGTAATTGGTTTGAATGTTCCCATACCGACGTGCAATGTTACCGGTGTAACTGTAATTCCTTGCTGTTTGATAATATCGATCAGTTGCGGTGTGAAGTGCAATCCGGCGGTCGGCGCGGCAACTGCTCCCGGTTTCAACGCGTAAACCGTCTGATAAAATTCCTTGTCCTCTGGAATCATTCGTCCGTTACGAATATACGGCGGAATCGGAACCCAGCCGACTTGTTCCAACGCTGTCAGCGGAGCGTCTTTGGTTTGCGGTTTGACGATCCAGGAGTTGTCGTTTAATTTCGTACCAAATTCCAACGAAAAACCAAGATGTCCTTCCGGCGTTTGAAGTTGTACGGATTCACCGGATTGGATTTTACCGCGTGTTTTGCCGATAATTTTCCAGAGTTGGTTTGAATCGAAACCAAGAAAAAGTCCTTCCCAATTTCCACCGGTTTTTTTACGGGTTCCCACTAACCGTGCCGGTAAAACTTTGGTATCATTCACAACAACACAATCATTCGGTTCAAGCAACGACGGTAAATCACAAACGTGTAAGTGTTGAAATTTTCCGGTTTTTCGGTCAACAACCAACAACCGTGCATCAGACCGATTTCGTAACGGATTCTGTGCAATCAGGTCTGGCGGAAGTTCATAATCGTAATGAGATAACATAATCGTAATAAAATAACATCAGGGAATTGACAAGGCACCGAAAAAAGTTGACAATAAATTCAATGAAATTGACAACAAAACATCGGTAAAACCTCACTATTCCTTATTGTCCCTGTTTTCAGTTCCTTGTCAATGGTCTCTAAAAAACGAATCATTTATTATTCACTTTTTACTATCAACTATCGGCTATGATGTTTTCTTTTCCGATAAAACTGGCATTTTGTATTACGGAATTAAACATTGGCGGCGCAGAGCGGGCGATGTGTGAGTTGGCGGTTCGGCTGGACAAATCGCGTTTTTCTGTTACGGTTTATTCGCTTCAGGCTCCGCCGGATTGTGTATCAAAATCCTGTGTGCCAATGCTTGAAGCGGCGAAAATTCCTGTACAATTTCTCAATATGCACGGATTGCAATCTTTTCCGGCTGGTTTTTTTCGATTACGGAAATTGTTAAAAGAACAACAACCGGCAATTTTTTTATCGTACCTTTTTCATGCCAATTTTCTTGGCAGACTGGTGGCGCGTTCTGTTGGGGTCAAACATATTTTTTCAGGAATTCGTGTTGCGGAAAAAAAAGCCGCGTGGCATTTACTTTTCGATCGTTGGACAAACCGATGGGTCGAGAAAAATATCTGTGTCAGTCATTCTGTTGCCGAATTTACGGAAACGGTTGGTCGGTTGGCGAAAGAAAAAATTATTGTGATTCCCAACGGAATTGATATTGCTCCGATTAATGAAATTAACAACAAAAAATTAAATCGTGTTATTTTTATTGGTCGGTTGACATATCAAAAAGGAGTGGATTGGTTTTTAGAAACGACTCCTGATTGGTTAGGACAATTGCCGGATTGGGAATGTTGGATTGTCGGCGACGGCGAAGATCATAACCGTTTAATAAATATTTTGTACGGTAAAAACTATGATTCTGTTCGTAACCGTATCAAATTTTCCGGTTGGCGTTCAGATATTTTGGAACTTCTTGTAACGTCTAAGATATTGGTTTTGCCGTCGCGTTGGGAAGGGATGCCGAATGTTGTTCTTCAGGCGATGAGTGTTCGACTTCCTGTTGTTGCGACGGAGGTCGAGGGGATTTCGGAATTACTGGGCGAAAATATAACCAGTCAAACCTGCAAATTCGGTGATAACAAAACAATGACGGAACGAATTTTAACATTGGCAACCAATTCCGATTTGGCGGAATGGTTAGGAAATCAAAATCGGGAACAAGTTCAAAAATTCTTCTCAATAGATGCTGTTGTCCGACGTTATGAAAAACTTTTCGTACCGGAATAATTTTTTTATCTCATTAATATTATCGTTTTGAAAATGACCGTCTATTTTATTTTTAAAAAGGCGTACTGATTGGAGTTGATTACTGAACAACCGGCGCGACTCTTCAGCGAAGTTTTTGACGAATTGCTCACTTGTGTTGCTGTAACTGCCTATTTAAAAACTGGTCTTTACATTTTTATATTTAATTTTTATAATCCACCTTTCATGAAAATATTACAAATTTTACCTAAATTTCAGGAGAAAAAATGGAACGCGATGAGGCTTGGAATTTGCTGAACCGGTACAATCAAAATCCTTTTCATCTTTATCATGCGCAAGTGATGGAAGGTGTGATGAAATATTTTGCGTTGCGTGAAGGTTTTTCGGACGCGGAGGAATTTTGGGGAATTGTTGGTCTGTTACACGATCTCGATTTTGAACAATTTCCAGAGGAACACTGTATCCGTCAGCAAATCATTATGAAAGAACACGGAGTTGATCCGGCAATTATTCGTGCAACTATTTCACACGGTTGGATGTTGACGGTTGATGTGAAACCGGAACACCGCATGGAAAAAATTCTTTACGCAACCGATGAATTAACCGGTTTGATTGGAGCGGTTGCTCTCATGCGGCCTTCAAAAAGCGTTCGGGATATGGAAGTCCGGTCAATTGCCAAAAAGTTCAAAACTCCGGCATTTGCCGCCGGTTGTTCTCGTGAAGTTATTCGGCGTGGCGCGGAATTGCTCGAATGGTCTCTCGAAGAACTCTTCGCCAATACCCTCGAAGCGATGAGAAATGTCAATCTCGTTCAATAATCCGTAACATTTCAACACGGAAAAAATGTGAAAAATTGCTGATTCTACCGGATTAGGTGTTTCCCACTGGAGTCGTCAAATTGGTAATCATAAAGGTAGGTAGGTGGGCGACCTTTTGCTAAAAGGTCGCGTCGGCGTACTCGCCGACAGTGAATTAGATTAACAATAGCAAATTGAGTTGCCTTCCGTTTTGGAATCAAGTTAC
>JAISBG010000089.1 GCA_031266315.1 Planctomycetaceae bacterium
CGGAAAAGGAAAAACGCGAATTAACCCAGCAACTGATGACAATCAAAGGGTTGATCGGTCATGAACCGGAAACCGATCTCAATGTGATTCAGACAACTCATCAGGCTTGTATGGAAAAATACAAAATTGCCAACGACGCTTCACGGAATTATCTTTTTGTGTTGCGGACATTGGGAACAGAACTGGATAAGAAAAACGAAGAGCAGAAAAAATTAAACGAAGAATATCTGAAATTGCAGGCGGATTATAAAAATTTGGAAATTTTAAACGAAACAGTTAAAGATGATATTAAAAAAGCCAAAGATGACGCCGTAGCAAGATTGGCAAATGCTCAAAAAGGATTTTCAGAAACGATTGCCAAGCAAAAGGAAGAAACCGATGTTATTGTTGCGGAAAAGAAAAAAATCGAAGATGAGGCTCAGGAACAAATTAAAACAGCAACAACCAAAGCAGAAAACGCCGAAATTGAAGCAAAACAAAGTCAGTTAAGAAGCAGCGAATTAGCGAATGTGCTTGAGGATTTGCGCCGGACAAATTTTGAACGTCCTGACGGGAAAATTATTTCTGTTAGTCAACATTCGGGTTCGGTGTTTGTCAATCTTGGCAGTGAAGACGGGTTAATGACCCGAATGATGTTTAGTGTTTATTCTCCGTCGATTACCGGAATTTCTTTCGGAAACGCCGACCCGGAACGCGAAGTAGTAATCTGTGAAGTCTGTAAACGGGAGCAATCACTCAATGCCAGTAAAGCAAGTATTGAGATTATTCGGATTCTTGGTCCTCACAAAGCGGAAGGACGTATTCTTGACGATGTTTTGACCGACCCGATTGTGGCGGGAGATGTGGTTTATACACCGATTTGGAAACCGGGTCAGAAACAACGTTTTGCGTTGGGTTCGGGAATGAGAATTGCCGGTATTGGGCAACGTGACAGCGGTCCCAGACAAAGTAATTTGAAGGAAATTATTCGTTTGATTCAGGCAAACGGCGGAGAGGTTGATAGTTATATCAGCGACGGCGATGAAGAACATCCGCGCGGTGAAATTGTTGGAGAGATTACGCGAGACACGACTTTTATTGTTCTTGGCGATTTGAACGATGAAGACAATCAGGATCAGACGATGATGGAATCCCAATCCCAAATGTTGAAAACCGCAGAACAGTATGCCGTGAAAAAAATCAATTTACGGGAATTACTTTCCCGAATGGGTTGGAAAAATGTTACGCCGGTTCGCGGATTCGGGAATACGTTAATCGAAAGCGATTTGGCAATTGTTCCAACCGGTGAATACCGCGATTCAACTGGAATTGTTTCACCGATTTATCAAAAACGTAATGATTCCGCAAGAGTTTCTGTTAGTGACCGGACGAGCCGTCCTTCAACGGGAATTGTTTCCGGCTTATATTCCAACACGCCGCCCGTCCGATCAACCGGTCAGACAAGTGAATTATTCAAACCGCGAAAACCGGCGGTGTCGCAAACCGAAGCACCCTAAGCATCACACCGTAAAAAGATTCACAACTTAAAACCGAATAACAGGAATCAAAATTATTTTAACGTAAATATCATTCCTTACCGGTTACGGTGTACTCATTTATGAACGGTGAAATTGCTCCGAAAGACGGTAAAAAATGCCGTTTTAAGTTATTTGCGTGTGAAATTTTGTTCCGCGAAATCTGTTCTATTGTTGCTGTTGCGAAAAGCAGAATTGACGTAGAATTTTTGCCGAAGGGACTTCATGACATTGGGCGGCAAGGTATGTCGAGTCAGTTGTCTGAAAAAATCAACGCGGTCGATGAAACAGAGTATGACGCTATTCTATTGGGTTATGCGTTGTGCAGCGGCGGAATTGTCGGGCTGGCGGCGAGAACAATTCCTATTGTTGTGCCGCGTGCTCACGATTGTATTACGTTATTTCTTGGCGACCGTCAACGGTATCACGATTATTTCTTTGCCAATAGCGGAACGTATTTTAAGACAACCGGTTGGATTGAGCGCGGAACCGATCTTGGGCAGGGAGTTCCTGATAATGTAGCGGAAAAACTGGGGCTGAGAATGTCGTTTCAAAAAATGGTGGAACGTTACGGAGAAGATAACGCCCGCTATCTCAGGGATCAACTTTCTCAAATGCGTTTTTATACGAAACTGGCGTTTATTGAAACCGGAATAGAACCGGACGATTCTTTTGAACAACAAACTATCGAACTTGCCAAAGAACGTCAATGGGAATTTGAAAAACTTCAAGGTGATTTGAACTTGCTTTACCGTTTGCTCAACGGTATCTGGGACGAAAAAGATTTCTTAATTGTTCCGCCCGGACATCAAATTGAGTTTTCGTATGACGACGACATTGTTCGGATTAAAGAAACAAAATCATAAAATCAAAACCGTAATATTTCATCGGAATTTTTGTTAAAAGTAGGCAATCATCAGGTGAGCAACCTTTTTTATAAGGTGGGCGACCTTTCGCTGAAAGGTCGCGTCGGCGATAGCCGACTGTGAATTAGATTAACGACGACAATTTTGTGTTGCCTTCCGTTTTGGAGTCAATGCGGAGTCAACCGTTGCGACCCTTCAGCGAAGGGATCGCCCACCTTACCTTATGATTGCTTACATAATTGCGGAGGTAATCGCTCAAGCGGGACAACAAAGCCTGAAATTTGTAACCGGAATAGTCTAACATGTTACACGATCAAACGTTTGAGGAAATTTTAAATACGCGAACATCGTTCGTGAATATTTTGAAACTGTTCGATTTTTTGCCGAATGTTTTTTTTCACATTAAAGACGTTCACAAAAAATTTCTTTGGATGAACGCTGCACTTAGGAAACATTTGGGCGAAAATGAGGAAATGGGATTTCTTAATAAAACGGACGCGGATTATTTTAAGCCGAATATGGTTTTTTTGTATCAACGTGAAGACAATGAAGTTATTTCGACGCGCCGTCCGATTCTTAATCAACCTTGGTTTGTTCCCGGTCGGAATGAAGAACAAAAATGGTTTATTTCTAGTAAAATTCCTTTGATGGACACGGAGGGACATGTGGTGGCGATTGCCGGTCTCATGCGGAATTTGTCACAAGAATACGAAACCGCCAATCCGTTAAGCGAAATGAAAAACGTGATTGATTATATTTTTGTTCATTATCAGGAAAAAATTTCACTTGACACATTGGCTTCCTTGGTTTTTCTTTCGCAACGGCAATTTGAACGCCGGTTTCAGGAACTGTTTTATTTATCGCCGAGTGATTTTATTCTCAAGGTTCGGATTGATCGGGCAATTCGTTTTTTAATTGAAAGCGATGATTCAATAACGCAAATTGCTCTTAACTGTGGTTTTTACGATAATAGTTATTTTACAAGACAATTCAAAAAGATCATGTCCATGTCTCCGCTCCAATTTCGTAAGAAATATCTATCAGATCGTTCTTCAGACAGTCTGACTCAGGAAGAATCTTTTGACGAATCTTTTGGCGATAAAATGTCGGAAAAGTACAAAAAAATGTCGAAATAATACTAGGCACAATTTCAAATTTCCTGTATAATTGTGAAATAATATAACGAAACGGGAATAAAAAATGTTTTTTATTCTTTACTTCACTTTCCAACCACAATTTAAAATCTATGAAATTTATGAAAAAACATCAGAACCCAATGTCGCGGCGTGAATTTTTACGTAACACTGCTGCGATTACTACGGCGGCAGGGGCGGTTGCATCGCCGTTGTTGATTCCGCGTCATGTTCTCGGCGACGCGTCGCAACCCGGAGCAAACGAGACAGTTAAAGTTGCGTTAATTGGTCTTGGCGGACGTTGTACGGGAATTTATCGGAATGAAGTCAAACCGGTTGCCGGTCTCAAAGTTGTTGCGGTCAGTGATCTTCTTCAACCGCGAATTAATTCGTTTATGAAACGTTATGAAGGAGATTTCAAACCGGAACAGGGTTACACGGATTTTCGTGAAATGATCGAAAAGGAAAAACCCGACGGTGTTATGGCGGAAACCGCAACTCATCAACGGGCTTGGACGGCGGCAATTGCCATGCAAATGGGTTGTCATCTTTACATTGAA
>JAISBG010000134.1 GCA_031266315.1 Planctomycetaceae bacterium
TTGCCCACCTCTCTATCTTTGTTGCCCACCTCTCTATCTTTGTTGCCTACCTCTCTAACTTTGTTGCCTACCTTTCTATCTTTGTTGCCCACCTCTTTGAAGAGATTAACCTTTTACTATTTACTACATATTTTACAGGACATTCCGCCAACTCATCGGGACGTTCCGATGTCTTGGACGGGTACCCGTCCGTGTCAGACGGGTGCCCGTCCATGTTAGACGGGTGCCCGTCCGTGTTAGGCGGGTGCCCGTCCGCGTTAGACGGGTGCCCGTCCGTGTTAGACGGGTGCCCGTCCGTGTTGGACGGGTGCCCGTCTGCACTTTCCCGCTTACCGGATTTCTTGGACGGGTATCCGTCCGTCCTTCCCCGCTTACCGTCCGGCGCGTTCCGTAAAGCCGCAACACATTGCGGTTCTACGTTTGATTTACAGGTTTTTTCGGGATTGAAAGGCTGAACCTCATTTTCGAACACTTGAGAAACACCGAACACAACACTAATAGAATCACCAATGATTCACTCACGGTGATTTAATTTTTTTAGAATGGTATTTTTTTTCGTTGGGTCGATAATTTCTTCCGCCCAAGCCTCAATATCTTCGGGAGAACGAGTTATAATCATCATGTCAATAACTGCAACCAACGCATCATCGCGTTCGTTTCCCGGATCAATATCTTCAATTGTTTCCCACACCTCTTCAAGTGTTCCTCCCCACGCCTGCATGGACGCAATCTTCCGAAGTAAACCGTTTTTAAGAGAAATTAATTCCAAACGGGAAAGAGGTCGAAATTGCATCTGCTGATTGTCTTCAGGAACCATATTCTCTTTCAACGGCAAAACAAACGATTCGGAAAATCGGGACGGAATAAAATCAATTTCCGTTTCGCTTTCCGGCAACAATGCAAGAATGTATGCCGCCTCAAGAGCCAATTCTTTGATACTTAAAAGTTGGTTGGCTAACGGTATTTGCGGGTCTTTCATCCGAATCACCAGTAAAGATTCCGCTAATTTGAGTAGAATAGTAACTTTTTCATGCGGTTCGGAAATTTTGGAGACGGATTTTTCTATCTTTTCGCAAATTTGGCGGGCAGGTTCCTCCAAACCAAGCAGAATATAGATTGCCGAAATATCCAGATAAATCCGTGCCGAATCAAACGATTGGTTGGTATAAACCAGAGCGGCTTCGGCTTCTTTACAAAGTTCCAGCGTTTTTTCCTTGTCTTCTTCCCTCAGAAACCAGTGCGCGAAAGAACAAAGCCCTTGTGCTTTTCGGATTCCGTTTTTTTTCAGATTCCGGCAAGATTGGGCAGCGTCATTCATCATTTTTATTGTTCCGTTTTGGTCTTTCATTTTCATTCGGAAACGCGCAATGTTTTCAAAAGATGTTGCCTGAAGTAAGGGATCATCTATCGTTCCTGCCGTTTTCATAACCAATTCTATGGGGTCAAGTATTTCTTTGGGAAGTTTGCCATTATTGTAAAACATTTCCGTTTTCTGGTAGGTTTGCCAAACATCCTGAACCTGAAACCGGACAAAATCTTCTAAAAGAGTATCTTTAATCGTTTTATCCTGAATTTTCGCCAAAACATCAGCGGCTTCCGCAAAACGATATTCGTAGATTAACTGGTGCACAAGAGTTTTATACCGCAAATCCCGCGCGGAAATATTAGGCAATTTACTGATTTCAAGGAGCAGTTTACTAAGATCATGTTGTGCTTTGGCTCTTTCTTCTTCCCAATGAGTTGAAATATTATTTTCCGCATGAAGGTTGGTGATTTCAAATCGGACATTGGCTTCCGCCGCCGCATCAATACTTGATGGTTGAATATTTTGGTCGCGGGCAGACGGTTCAGAAGGACGGCAACCCGTCAGAACAACCAAAAGCAGCAACTCCACACACAAAATTGCTTTTTTCAAATAAAACCTAAACGACAACATGGAAAAATAATACAACTGAAAAATAGTATTGATCCTAAACCACTAACAACATTTACTAATCTTCCTTGACGTTAAATTTTTTTGATCGGTTCACATTTCGGAGGAAAAAATAATCCACGAAATACTCAAACCAGTTATGTTGTTGATTTTAACATCCATTTACGATTTGAGTATTCCTATTTTATCCAAACTACTCTTTATTGTCAAAATCCAATCTCCCAAAAATAGGAAACAATCAAATAAAACCCTGTAAATTCTGTAAATCCTGTCAAATTAGAAGTTGCTTGAAGGTAGGGCTAGCCCCGCCCGTACTTAATTGTTCGTCATGTCCCTTGCTAAAACGAAAACCGAATTTTAAAGTGAAATGAGAATAATCATTGGACACATAAACCGTTGCAATTATTTTTTGATCCCCATGAAACAATTCCTTCTTTTTCCGGCGGGAAACCGAGTGCGTGGACGGAAGCAAAATCCGCATCGGCAAGATCATTGATAACTCCGTCCTCATAACAACGAATTGCCTCTTCATACATCGGAACAAAAAGATGATGAATGATTTCGTTGTCCGAAATATTCGAATCGGAAACTGTTGCCGATAAGTTTGGATTCGGAATGCCGTCTCCTTCCCATGAAACCTTGTTCGGATACAACATAAAACCACAACCCGTTTTACGCCCCAAGCAACCGCTTTCAACAAGTTTTAGCAACAGAGGCGAATTGAAAATACGATCAGGAAACGCTTTGTACAAACTCCAACCGGCATGGAATACCACATCAAGACCAATTTCGTCCATCATTCGAAACGGTCCGATTTTCATTCCGAATTTCGTTGCAAGTTCTTCAATTCGGTTAAGAGCAATTCCTTTTTCAAGAAGTATTAGTGCGGAATTTAAATAAGGATTCAAAATCCGGTTGACAAGAAAACCGGGGCAGTCTCCCACCGTAATCGGTTGTTTTTCAATTCGACGGGCATGTTCCCGTGCCAACATTATCGTTTCAGGAACCGTTTCTTTTCCCGCAATAATTTCAATCAATGAACGTTGCCGTACCGGATGAAAAAAATGGAAACCACAAAATTGTTGCCGCCAATCAGGTTCGAGAACTTCGGCAAGACCCGAAATCGAAATCGTCGATGTATTGGAAAACAAATAAGGCGTTTGACCTTTTGCAGTATCTTGTAAAAGCCGATAAAGTTTTTGTTTCGCTTTGCGTTTTTCAGTAATCGTCTCAATAATAATCGGATACGAGTGTACGATTTCAATATTTCGAGTTTGCTCCAAACGGGATTTGTCAAACGATTTATTCTGTAACCGAAGTTCATGAGCAATTCGTTGCGATGCCGTTTGAAGTACCGAATCAACGGAATCATAAAGAAGTACAGAAAAACCGTAACGAAGATGCGCCGCCGCAATCGCTGTCCCCATTAGTCCGGCTCCAAGAATCGCAACAGACAATCGCATTAAACGTTCTCCTTATTTATCAACTTTATCAACCGCAAAACAAAACAGAGAAAAAACAAAACAGAGAAATAGTATCCAAAAATCAATTTCGGAACCAGCGTGTTCCTGATATTGTAATTGTTTTCTTTTCTCCCGGTTTGAGCGAAAGTTCCCAGAACAAATCGATCAAACTATTCGGTTCATAAGATTGTGTGATAGAAAACGATTGTTTTGTCGGAGTTGGTTCAATTTTTGTTGCATCATCTCGCTTGCTAAGAAAAACACTGTTGAG
>JAISBG010000156.1 GCA_031266315.1 Planctomycetaceae bacterium
ATTTTTTACCACAGAGGACACAGAGAAAAGATTTTTTGATTTTTGAACAATTTTTTTGAACAATTGGAATACACAAAACTTTCTGATTCTACCGTATTAGGTGTCCAAGCGTTGAAAAGTTCG
Source organism: Planctomycetaceae bacterium (assembly GCA_031266315.1). Lineage (GTDB taxonomy): Bacteria > Planctomycetota > Planctomycetia > Pirellulales > Thermoguttaceae > WRKP01. The sequence continues at coordinate 124 of JAISBG010000156.1, forward strand.
TTTTAAACGCGAAACACACAAAAAAAGGTGGGCTATTTATCAAAAAGCCCGCTGGGCGGTTGCGCCGGTTGAGTTTGCATTGACTTGCAACACCATTTGCCGTTGTTAAATCTAATTCACTGTCGGCGAGTACGCCGACGCGACCTTTCAGCGAAAGGTCGCCCACCTACAAAAAGTCGCCCACCTGATGATTGCCAATTATTTGACTATTTCGGTGGAAAACACCTAATCCGGTAGAATCAGGTGTTTTAGCACGAGGAGTCTATTGAACTGCTACGCAGTTCCATGTGTTGTGATTGCATTTCCCCGTGCTGCACTTCGTTTGCACGGGGGTATCCATATTCAAGTCCTACGGACTTAGGAATCGTAAGTAAGAACCTTGATTTTTCGTAAACGGTTACGGAAAAACTTGTAATCCCACGGTAACTGTTCACAGTCAGGCGATTAAACTTTACGTTTACATCAATTCGTGGACATCTGGAAAAAAAATTCGTCTTGACTGGTTTTGGGAAAATTCCTATGATTTACTGAAATTTTTAATTAACTTCGGTTAATTAATCTGTGTAACTATCACGGACACAAACCATAACCCCTCAAAATAGAACATTTTAAGAGGAAAAAACAATGCAAAAAAACCACTTATTTTTTGTTTGGCAACCCTTTATTTTATTCATTCTATTCCTATCATTGAACCTCAATGCGGAGGCGCAACAAAAAGAGCTGTTGCCGGCTGTTCTCGAAATGCCGGAAGTTGTTGCCGAAGTCAACGGCGATAAAATTATGAAAACCGATCTTGCCGCTGAATGTCTTCGTTTGCACGGCACGGAAGAATTGAAAGATTTGGTCAAAAAGTTTTTGATCCAACTCGAATGTTCCCGACTGAATATTGTTGTTACTCAGCAGGAAATCAACAACGAAGTGGAACGAATGGCGAAGGCGTTTAAGTTTTCTACGCAGGATTGGCTTGACCTGTTGGAAAAGGAACGGGGAATGACGGCGGAAATGTACATGGAAGATATTATCCAGCCGATACTTGCGATTGGTAAACTGGCGGGTGTCCGAATGAATATTACCGAAGAGGAGATTCAACGCGAAATGAACGCCCGATATGGAGCGGCGGTTCAGGTGCGGCAAATTGTGCTTGGTTCGCGTAAAGATGCCGAAAAAGTTTGGGTTGATCTCAACGCCAATCCGGAATCATTTCCGTCTGTTGCGAAAAACCGGTCGCTCGATCCGGCAAGTCAACCTTACGGCGGGTTGATTCACCCAATCCGTCAAGGTTCCGTCAATCCCGAAATTGAAAAAATTGTTTTCGGTTTGAAATCAGGAGAAATTTCACCAATTGTCGAATGGCCCGCAGGACAATTTCTGATTTTCCGTTGCGAACAACATTTACAACCGCAAAATGTTGATAAGGAAAAAGTTCGGGAACAATTAGTTACAAAAATCCGTGATATGAAAACACGGTCTGCCGCAGAAGACGTGTTCCGTGAACTTCAAAGCCGCGCCCAAATCGAAATTATTTTCGGTAATTCGGCGCGAATGGCGCAAGTTCCCGGTGTTGTGGCGGTTGTGAACGGTCAGAGTATCAGCCAGAAATACCTTGCAGAAATTTGTTTAAAACGTTACGGAAAACCTGTTTTGAGTGATATAATCAGCAAATTGGTTGTCGAACAGGCTTGCCGGAAACAAAATATCGTGATTACCGATACGGATATTGACCGCGAAATACGTGAAATGGCAATTAAATATCTTCCGTTACAACAGAACGGTTCCCCGAATATCGAGTTGTGGATGAAAATGAAAACCGAAGAAAGCCGGACGACTCCAAATGTTTATCGAACCAATACCGTTTGGCCCGTTCTTGCGCTTAAACGGCTTTCACGACCTTTTGTTCAGGTAACGGAAGAAGATATTCAACGCGGTTTTGAATCGAATTTTGGTAAAAAAATTCGTTGTCTTGCGATTGTGTTTGATCCGAAAGACCAACGCCGTGCGCAGGAAGTTTGGGAAATGGCAAACCGTAACCGAACTTCCGAAAACTTCAAGAATTTAGCCGAAAAATATTCGATGGATCCGGAAAGCCGAATCGCACGGGGAGTGATTCCGCCTATTAGCCGTTACAGCGGACAGCCAACTCTGGAAAATGAAGCGTTCGGATTGTTGCCGAATGAATTATCGCAACTTATTCAGGTTGACGAAAACTGGGTTATTCTGTATTGTCTCGGTTACGAAGAGCCAAGTATTACAAATATCAACGATGTGAAAGCCGATCTTGTTGCGGATATTTTTGAAAAGAAACAAAATATTGCTGTTGAAAAATTTTATGAAAATTTATTCAATCAAGCGGCAATTGATAATTACTTGACCGGTGAATCGCGAAATCCCGAAATCGAAAAGGCAATTCGTGAAACAGAAAAAACAAAACAGGCAACCGGAATACCAACAACACCTGTTCACTAATATGCAACCTTAACACAGTATAAAGAACACTCAAGTCGATCTTTTATGTTTAAAATACCATAACAAATATGCAATCAGAACAAATCCCAAAGCATTGATTGTAACGATAAATGACAAACGTATATTCCTGACCGGCACATCGGAATAGTCTAAGGGATCGTCTAAAAAACGTATCACATCGTCTATCTTTTCGTTCACTTTCCTTGCTGCCTCATTTGATTTGTCTCGTCGGTCAATGATAATGTGGTTTTCATCCGCGCTCATTTTAAATATTTTATCTGGAATATTCCCGTTGATTTCAATGCTTTCAATATCATAGATATCAACGGATTCGAGGACACCTTTCTGATATTTACATAAGATTGAGGTCGTGGGAAACCAATTGTTTTTTCCTACAAGACACGGGTTTAATTGAAAGCGTTGCTCACGAATCTCCGTGTTGAGTCCAGATGAAAAAACTCCCAGACTACTTTGTAGAAGCAAACTAGTTTCTTTGTCGATTCGCGTTTTAAACTGGTTTGAAGTAATTTCAACTGTCGAATCTCCACTGAAAAACAGCATATCCGACGGAATCGTTTTGGGCTTTTTGGGGATTACTCTGAAATTAGAGAGACCAGTAAAATAGGTTGGAAAATCAGAAGGCAATTCAACGTAGATCAAGTGATTGGCTTCATCTTTTTTGATGGAAATATCGTTACATTCTATAATGGAAGAACATAGTTCAACATTATCTTCTCTTTTACGTTCTTGCTCCAAAAACAATTGTTGATGCATAATTGGATAGTAAATGATCCCTTCCTCGTTCTTTTTTTTCTCAACAACTTCTTGATCAACAATCTGACTTATCAAAAAATCCAGAACTTTCGCAGAAGGTTTGCGATTTGCCTCAA
>JAISBG010000159.1 GCA_031266315.1 Planctomycetaceae bacterium
CATTGCGAAACATTTACCGCAAAACAACACGGTAAGAAATATGTATCGCCATTGAATGAGACTCGTATTTTACATACAACAAAACAAGAAGTCAAGAGAAATCTTTGAATTTAAAAAATTTGTAATTATACGGTGTGAGTTATATGATTTGTATTTTTGTAGTTTCTAGCCCTATCGGACTATTTGCTTTGTCGGAGCAATCGCGAAAAATAATACGATCGCCTCTTTTTTGTCTCCACCAATTTAAAAATTTTCCCAAAACAAAATACCTAACCCCCCTAAACTAACAAAATTTTACGTCAATTTGTGAATATTAGGGAAAATCTTCCGAATTGATTGACAAATCCTTGTCCGGTTATTATGATCAATGGAATATTCTACAAAATATTCTGCGAAATATTCGGTATATTTTATGTTAACCGGAGAAGAATATTTATGGGTAATGTGTGTTCCATGTGGGGTGTGCATAACGTGTGGGCAAAACAATTTCTCAAAAAACGCTGGTTTATTTGTATGGGAATGGTTGTTTTGCTTTGGGCGGGTATGCTTTTGTATATTCAGGGCGAATCTTTTTGTTCCGGTTATCCACATGGTTGGGTGTTTCAGAAATTTTTAGTTCGCGCATTGTTGGACTTCTTGTTTGCGCTGTCTTTGAGTTTGATGCTTCCGCGTGTGGTAATATTTTTGGCGATTCTTCTCAATGCGGTTTGCGGTCTTGGTCTGATCATTTATGCACGGTATTTTTATGAAACAATGAGTGTTTTTACACTCTTTACCAATTTTCATGATGGAATTGTAGTTACCAATGCAGTTGTTTCGCTGATTCCGTTCGGCTCATTATTTTTGTTCCTGATTATCCTGATTGCTTGCGGTGTTCTTCTTTTTTTGGCGGGAACACCGCCCGTTTTATTTCGTACACGTTTAACAGGAACCGCTTGCTGTTTCACTATTTATCTGATATTGATTACAACTTTTTCTCAGTTCCATGATATTGCGTTTCGTGCTTTAATTCATGAGAAAGAAACGGGCGATTTAACGATTGTGTACGGTTATTTACCGGTTTGGACAGCGGAACTCTTGCTCAAAAACGAAACTGTTCTCTGTCACGCGGCTTTGAAACAATCGCGAACCGATCAATTAACACCATTGGAAACACCGTTGGAACTTCCGCGACAAATTGTCGTTGTTCAGGTGGAAACACTTGATTTTACGATTATCGAACGTAAATTCAATGAAAAAATTGTTACTCCGTTCTTGAATGAATTGAAAAAGCAATCGTTTTTTTACAAAGTAAACACGTTTCATTATCACGGTTCGGCGGACGCGGATTTTGCATTCCTTGCGCGGCGTGAACCCAGCCGTCATCTTTTGAATTACAAAATTAAAACATATCCTTATGATGATGCTCTACCGCATAAATTTAATGAATGTGGTTACAAAAATTATTCGTTTCACAATGCCAACCGGTTATATTTTAACCGTCATTCCGCGTTTCAAAAAATGGGAATTACCGATATTAATTTTATTGAAGATATGATAACAAAGTATAATCTTCAAACGGAATTAATTTATGGTTGGAATGCGGTACAGGACGATGTTTTGTTCCGTATTGTTTCTGAAAATGTTCATGCGGAAAAAAATAAAAGTTTTTTCTTTGTTATTACTCTTATCGGACATGTACCGTTTACGGCAATTACAGAGCAGGGCATTTTTCCTAACCCGACAAGTCCGAAAGAGCGTTACGCGAATACGATTCACGTTATGGACAGGCAATTTCGTACATTTTACGAATCTCTTCCAGATGGAACAATGGTAATTGTGTACGGTGATCATTCATCGAATATCGCCAGCCCCGAATATACGTCACGGGATTCGGAAGGAGATTACACTCCGTGCATGATCTCTATCGTCGGAAAATCAATCGCCAACCAACAAAAAACCGATCCGCTTTTCGCGTTGAGCGGTCAACTGTCGCTGGTGGACATTGCCAATTATCTTTGGGAACAACTTCAACAAGTTCAGGAATAATGTTCTTTATCCAAAAACAGGGAAGGGCAGTAGGATTGCAAGTTTTTATGAGGTAACAGGGATAAATCCTCTAACCTCATAAAAAACTTGCGTAACTATACTACGTGAGTTATAAAATTGGTATTTTTTGACAATTCACCGGACTTTTACAGTTACGTAAAAACAATCTAGCGGTAACCTCATTTTCAACTTAATTTCTCTTACTAAACAACCTCAGTAGCCTATTGATTCTCCCCAAATCAACCTTATTACTTCATTGATCGTTTTTATATTGAAGCCATTTTAAAATTCACGTAGATGAACACGCAAGCGTAGCAATGCGGAGCGGTTATTCAAGGGCGAAGCCTATCGCCCATACCGACTGCGTTATACAAACCCGAAAAAGATTGCCGAATTGAAACTAGTTTTCCGAAGATTTCAATTCAAAATTCAATTCCCGTGTGTTTTCCTGAATTTCTGCACTCAGAATTGATTTTTCGTTATATTTTTCGGGAATGTATTGTTTTTTCATTTTTTCAGGATTAAACATCGGGTCATTGTTATACATCGGATTGGCACGAAGTTTTTTAATTTCCTCATCCGTGTAAGGACGTTCGGCAAAAATTCTTACAATCATTTTGCAAGGGCTGACCCGAACATTATATTTCCCGCCGGAAATTATTGCGGACGCAGAATTTCCATTTGTTCCTGAAGGAATAAACATAATCATTCCTTCGGACAACGATTGACCGTCCAGTGTAATATTCCCCGATACAAAAATCAAACCGTCACTACAACATCCGCACAAAAATAACGGAAACAACAAAAAACAACACAAGGTGTAACAAATACGTTTTGTCATAAATGTCTCTAAAATTAAAAATGGAAAAATTAAAAATTAAAACCAAAGTAGGACAGGTACTCCGTCCGGTTAAAGGCGGAGTGCCAATTTTTTGCCTGTCATCTGTTACAGAATCCGGCTGTCCTGCGTAAACAACATATTTATATTTTCGTTATGGTAATGACACCGACTCTCCGCCGGCACCGGTTGTCAAACAACGCCAAACATGAAGGCTTACGGTGGACGAGGTGAAGTGAACAGAACCATCTCCCATTGTGCAGTTGACTCCGCCGGTATGAAAACTTCTTACCGTAACACGTTGACTCAATTGATTGCCGCTTGCGAGAGTTCCGGTACAAAGTGCCTTGCCGCCTTGTCCAACGTCCCCGACATTCCAACAAGCGGTGTTAATGTCCGGTCCGTCGGAATTTGGTGTAAAATATCCGGTAAAACCGGCACCAACCGACATTATCGTATCGCCGTAACGTGTGGCATTGGGATTTGATGTTGCCGGAGTTATTTCGGAACAAAATACCGTATTACTCAATCCGTCTGTAACACTTTCCATAAACGTACCAGTATCAAGCCGAAATGGAACTCCTTGTACCGAGTAAACAAATTCCGGCGGACTGACTCCGGGCGGCCATGACAAATCACCAAACGGATAAGAAGCGTAGGCTCCGTCCCAGTTGTAGTCGTAAGTACCAAAATTTGCCGCATAATTGTACCGATAACGAGACCATTCCGGTTGAGCTGCTATGGTCGGATACAGACCGGTGGAACCTTGTGAGGGACAAACAAACGTGGAAATATTGGTTCTCATAACATCGCGGGCGGGATATGTTGCCGTACCGGGATCATAAATGTCATTCATGTTACAAACCCAGCCCGAATAAGCCGTCCCACCAGATTCACTTGATCCGCCGGCAATTTTTTCAAAGAGTACCCCCTGTTCGAGATGAGCAAGAATACGGCACAACCACGAAGGAGTGTACCAGTTCCAATAAACCGTTGCCGGATTATTCACATCAGGTACTTTCACAATTCCGGCTAACGGCAAACCGTTATACGTATCGTGGTAGTTATG
>JAISBG010000169.1 GCA_031266315.1 Planctomycetaceae bacterium
TCAGGGGACATCTTACCGTGTTCTTCGTGCAAACGCCGCGATTTTATTGGGGCGGGACGGTGATCCTTTGGCGGAAAAAGAATTGATTGAAATCGTCAAAAGCAAATCACTGAAAAATGAGTTACGCTGTGCCGCCGCCGAAACATTGGGAACATTGCAAACGGTATTGCCTGATGTTTTGATTCCTTTGCTGGAACAATTCAGGGAACGTGAAATTGAAACGAAAAACAAACAAACGGGTCTTTCCGTCAAAAACATAGAGTCGGGTATTCCGGTTTTGTGGCTGGAATTGCTAACGGCGTTAGCGGAACGGCTGGAACCTTGGGAACATCCGTGTTTCTTGGAACCGTTTTCCGCACGGAATTTTGAAATACGTTATCAAACGGCGAAACTCTGGCGTCAACATTCTCCTCCGAAAAAACGAAACGGAAAGACAGCCGGCGGTTGGGAATTTCGGTTACCGGAAATCTATCTTGAATACGTCCGGCGGGAAACCAATCCGATGATTCGTACAGAAATGATTCGAACTCTGGGACTTTGGAAAGAACCCGAAATCTGGGAATTTCTGCAACACGATTTGAACGGCGAAATGATGGTACGCCATGCCGCAATCATGGCGTTGGCGGAAGCGGGTTGTCGGGAAGCGGTTCCGGCAATTCAACAAAAACTTCATGATTCCGTAGCAATAAATCGGGCGAAAGCCGTCGAATCACTCCGAAAACTGGGTTGTTTTGAAGACGTATTTCCAATGGTTGACGATCAGGATTCCAGTGTTCGGCTTGAAGCGGTGAAAGCGTTTGCCGACTGCTGTTCTCCGAAAACCGTAACACTGGCAAGACGAATGATTAACGACCAATATGAAAAAGTTCGGAAAGCAACACTTGATGCGTTGGTTGGTTGGTCTCTTGAAGAAAGCGGTCAACTTTTGTTGGAAGCCGCGAAAAGTCCGCACGCTTCAACTCGTCAGCAGGCACTTGAAATTCTTGCGAAATACGGAATTGCGGTCAAAGAGTTGAATCCGTTGGACGTACCGAAAAATCAGACGGAACAATATGAAAAATTGATTCAATATTTCCATGAAGTGATTGGTTCTGCCGAATTATATTCGCAAGACCGGCAAAGTAACGATTTTTCCGCGTTGCAACGGATTTATCCCAATGATTTGATTCTTGATGAAATTCGGTATTGCCTTGACGATTGGCAAAATGCCGGCAGGTTGCCGGCGGAACGGCAGGAAATTCGCAACAGATTTGTCAGTCAGGCGGATCAGTTGCTGCCTGCGTTGAATTATTTGTACGAATTTGAACGGCGAAAAATTCCTGAATCGCTTGATTCCGTTTTAGCCGAAACCAATCCGGTTTTTGAATGGATTGTTCAACTTAAATCCAATGATGTCAACGAACAACGTAAAGCCGCTTCCGAACTTGCTCAATGGTCGTCTGTCCGAAGTGTGGAGATGGATAAACTGACTCTTCGGCGGATTGCAGACCAAGCCAATCGTCAAACGGATTCCTCTGTTCTTGTTTCGCTTCTTGAAGTGATGAGAAAAAACGATTCCGAATCGGCAAAACGGCTTGCAACAATATTGCTCCAATCCGAATCGTCTAAACTTCGGTGTCAGGCTTGTGAGATTTTTCAGGAATCGGGTGATGGTCGTGATTTACCGAAACTGATTGAATTATTGTACGATTCAAACCGGAATGTGTTCCAAAGTTCTCTCAATGCCGTTCTTGCTGTTTTCAGTAAGGCGGAAACCGACGATTTTGAAAAAGAGCGTACGGAAATTATCGAAAGACTCGAAACAAAATTACTGCAAAACGATGTATGGATTCAACTTGAAGCGGCAACGGCGTTACACCAATTCGGTGATCTTACCGGCGAGGAAACATTCCGGCGTCTGGCTCTTTCCACTGACCCGCGAATCAGGTGTGAAGTTGCCCGAAAAATCGCAGAACTTGGCGACCTTGTTTTTGTACCGGTTTTGATTAGTTTTCTTGACGACCGCAATAATAGTGTACGCCAAGCGGCGTTAACCGGACTTCCAAAATTAGCCGGAGAAGAGATTGAAATTCTTGATTTCGGTCAATCTTATTCCAAAGAAATATCAATTACGCAACAAAAAATTACCCGATGGAAAAAATGGGCAAACCGACTGAATGAAGCAGAAAACAGTTTGAAATAAACTGTTGCGTTCAACTGCCCTTTCCCAAAAAATGTAATTATTCAGTGGAATTTTCAGATTCTGACTCTGTTAGGGGGCGAATATTTGTTTCTATATTTTTTGTTATTGATGTTGTTTTTATTAAGAAAATTAAGTAAAAAATGAAGTTACGAAAAGAGGTGGGCGATCCCTTCGCTGAAGGGTCGCGCCGGTTGACTCATTATCGATTCCAAAACGGAAGGCAACATAGTTTCCGTTGTTAATCTAATTCACAGTCGGCTAACGCCGACGCAACCTTTCAGCGAAAGGTTGCCCACCTCTGTTATCGACTCCAAGACAGAAGGCAACATAGTTTCCGTTGTTAATCTAATTCACTGTCGGCTAACGCCGATGCAACCTTTCAGCGAAAGGTTGCCCACCTCTGTTATCAACTCCAAAACGGAAGGCACCGGTTCAGATGGACTGGGAATTATTTTCGGTGTCGTGATTTTTGTAAGGTTTATACTCAATAAGGCGTACTTGTTTTCCGGGACCGATTTTATATTCAACACCACGCCACTCAACACGTTGTAGAAAATAAAGTTGAATTAACGCGGAAGTATAAACAATTTGAGTAATAGGAATTAAGGATAAAACACGAATCGTCAATCCTGTTGTCCATTGTTCTAACTGTTCACCGCGTTGGCGCAATTGTTTTCGGATTGCCTGTTCCATGATTGGCAACGTTCCGAACACGCCGCTCCAGTAAACAGCAAGCGTCCCTAAATTCCAACAGATAAGAGATTTTTCTCCCAAGAGAAATCCTGTTACCAAAAGACCGATACAAACTAATAACGGTAACGTAATCAATATTCCCTGAAACGCAACCGCATTCCACGCCGGATGATGTAACTTCGCACAAAGGAGTTGGCGTTTCACCCAACGATGAAACGATTTAAGTGTACATGTTTCGCGGTTTACCATGAATAACGAAGGAACAAAAGCGGTTTTGCTTCGGACACGTTTGACACTTTCCGAAATAGCGGCATCATCGGTGAATGCTGTTTTCCATGAGTCCAAAAGATTTCCTTTGGTAAACAAATCGCGCCGGAGTGCGAGTGAACCGCCCCACGCAATTCGGTACAAATAAAGTTGGACAACTGCGGCGGCATTCCAGAGATAACGTACCAAAGAACCAAGATTGGGGCTGGCGGGAATGTACCAACGTTGACCGGTTGCCGCCGCGTAACGAGAATCCGAAAGCGGCTCCACCAACTGACGCAGCCAATTGCGGTGCGGGTTTGTATCCGCGTCAAGAATGACCACAACTTCATAAGACGGATCAAGTGAAACAACCGCATGATACAACGAGTTGCATTTTAACGTACAGGTTTCAAAATGTTCGTCAACAACAATAAATTCAACATTGTCCGCACGACAAGATTCAACAATCTCTTTCGCAACACCCAACGCCGCATCATCAGGATGATCTACAACCAACCGAACCGAATAATTCGGATAATCCTGTGTCAGAAGCCCTTCCAGACAACGTTTCAAAAACGGATCAACTCCGCGAAGCGTCAACGCCACCATTGTTTTCGGAACAAAATCAATCGAAGGCGAAGACCATTCGTTCTGTTGTATTCCTTTCATAAAAAGGAACAATGCCCCGTAATGGGCAATATCAATCACAATAATTACAAAAAACAAAATAACCGAAATAAGAATAAACATAGTTGTTAACAAATAGTGAATGGTGAAACAGTAAATAGTGTATAACTCTGTAAGAGTGTGTTGTGCCTAACCGCCGGAGATTTTCGTGACGGTTCGCGTGTTTTGATTTAGAGGGAGTATGTTTCGTCTTCTGTTGCGGATTTTTTATGATAGGGTTTGTATTCAATAAGCCGAACACTTTTGTCCGGTCTAATTTCATACTCAACTCCGCGCCATTCAACACGGCGAAGAAAAAGGAGTCTGATAATTGTTGACATATAAACAAATTGAGTTACAGGAACCATGACAAAGGTTGCTAATACTTTTTTGAATGTCCAAGACGGAAGTTGTTCGTTTCGTTTTTGGAGTTGATGATAGACTTCACGTTCCAAAAGATAACTGGCTCCCACCGCTCCGCCGCAATACGTTACTATTGCCGCAAGACTCAATAGTATAATTTAAAGACTACCTAGCCCCCCCCCCCCTACCTAAATTAACAAGCCCAAGAAAAACCAACATCACACCAAGAAGAATTGGTAAAATTCCTATTATTCCGACCACAATATTAAGAAACCATGTCGTATGATAGAGTTTACCATAGAGCGTTTGGCGAATAGCCCAACGATGGAAAGACCGAAGGGAACAAGTTTCACGGTTGACAATCATCATATCGGGAATAACCGCTGTTTTTTGTCCTGATTTGGCAAGAGCCATGGAAAGAGTAATGTCTTCCGTCAATACCGTTTTCCATTGTTCGAGAATGTCGCTTTGAAAAAAAGTTTTTCGCCGTATTGCAAACGAACCGCCCCAAATCAAACGTTGCGAATAAAACAAAACAAAGTACGCTTCCATCCAAAGTTGCCGCACAATGGAACCGGGCTTGGATTTATCAGGGCAAAACCAACGTTGCCCTGTTGTTGCGGTAAAGCGCGAATCCGAAAGCGGTTCCACTAATCGACGCAACCACGTCGAATGAGGATTAGTATCCGCATCTAAAAATGCAATCACTTCATAAGAAGGATCAACCTTTTTGAGTGCATGATAAAGTGAATTACATTTCAAAGCGCATGTTTCAAAATATTCTTTGACAACTAAAATCTCTGTATTCTTAACTCCCAATCGTTGAATCACTTCCTGAAGCACCGGCAATGCAGGATCGTCTTGATGATCAACAATAAAACGAACCGTATATTGAGGATAATCCTGTGTCAATAATCCTTCAATATGGCGTTTCAAAAACGGATCAACACCGCGAAGAGCAAGGCAAACCAATGTTTTCGGTACATAATTGTTCTCCGGTGTTGTCCATTCTTGCTGACGAAATTGCCTGAAAAAAATAAACAAAATAGAATAGTTGATCACATCAACTACAAAAACCGCAACAAGTAACGATAATGCAATAGTAAATAATAGTGAAGTCATTTTGTTACTCAAATGGAAGTTGATATACTGTGTTAGGATTGTATTATACTCAAGCCGTTTTAAAATTCACGAAGCTGATTACTGAAGCGCAACAACGTGAAGCGGTTACTCGTGGGCGAAGCCTATTGCCTTACCGGCTACGGTATAAGTATTTTTCAAGCGTACCGGTTGAGTCTTTGATTGATTCCAATCGGTATGCCCTTCATAAATATTTTGCTATCGAAACTTAATACATGTTTTTCACTCTAACGCTGTTAAAAATTCGTCCAACGAAACACAAGTCAAAGCTAAATCCGCTAATTCATCTAATTTGGCGATGTTTTGAATTGAACTGATTTTATTCTGAATCGACATCGAAGGCAATTCCAACCGACGCGATAGAATATGAATAATCATTTCGACTTTACCTTCAACTCGACCTTCGGCTCGCCATTTATCGACGAAACCGAGTTCTTGCAAGCATTGATCAATTTTTCCCATAACAAGTGCCTCCTGTAATGTTTGGAAATTTGCCCCTGCGACCACATCAAGGTAGGTCTTAAGGGCAGAGTCTTTACCATGTTTTGCCGCTACGGTTAGAAGACGATGTAACCGGGCAACGGTTAATTCTTTGTTCAAATGGGTTAGCCAAATGTTTTGGTC
>JAISBG010000237.1 GCA_031266315.1 Planctomycetaceae bacterium
TTGGCTTTTCGTTCCAATTGCCAACTGGAATCATCGGGCGAATTCCATTGTTTCCACGTCATGCCGCGCGAATCCAAACTGATTCCCTGATAACACTCAATGAAAAGATTATTTTCCGCAACATTATCGCGTCCGCCGCCAATAAAAACCGCACGGCTCGCTTTATAAAAAACGTTGCGCCGAATCGTGTCGCCGCAATCGCAGTCGTCAAGATAAACACCCATTGTCCCGTGTGAATCCGAAGTTCCAAGATCGTGAATATAATTTTCCTCGATAATATTTCCTTGAGTTGTCCAGTCGCGTCCGGTGTACAAGGCACCGGCGTCGCTTGTTTCCTGAACAACACGATAAATTTCGTTGCGCTCAATCCGGTTCTCGTTACCGCCGTAAGCAATTGCAAGATGCGGCGCGTCATGAATCCGGTTATTTTGAACGATATTTCCGACTCCGTGCAGGCTGAAGGCTCCTGAATAAGTTCGATATAAACGTCCGAAATGATGAACATGATTGTTCACCGCTCGATGTCCGCCGGAAGTCAATGTTTTACGGTCGCCGCCGTTTATCGAAACACCGGTTCCGCCGATATGGTATAAATCGCAACCGCGAACCAGATTGGTTGTTCCGCCGTTAAGAGCAATACCGTTACGACCTGTAGCAAAAATCCGGCACGCAAGAACGGCATTTTTCGTTCCGCCGCGAATATCAATTCCGTTACCGAATGTCGGACCAAACGAAATTCCCTGAAACCGTACAAAATTTGAGCCGTTAAGCAAAACGAGCGGTTGATCCAATGTCGAAAGGATAATCGACGAACCGGATAAATCTTTGGGCGGATAAAAAAAGAGCCGATTGGTTTTACGGTCAAGATACCATTCTCCCGGCGCATCCAACTCTTCAAGCAAATTCATTGCAAAATAACGCCGTTCCGAATAACCCACCCAACTTTGTCCGCCAATTCCGTAACCGTGAATTCCTTGCAACGTCAGGATTTTTTGTTTCGAATCAATCGACGCAACTTTCAAAACTTCCTCCGCCCAATCGTGCGTCCAGTAACCGCAAAGCCAAACACCCGCATCAACATCAGCAACATTCCATCGGGCAATTCGTTCCGGATCACGAATTTTCAGTGTTTCTTCATCGTACAAAAATGAACCGCCGTGAGTCTTTTTTGTATCGGTTTCAGGATGAACAAGCAAAATGCCTGCTTTTTCCGCCGCTTTTTTGTTATTTTCTTCCGTCTTTTCGTTGTGAGGAGTTCCGTTATCGAGAGTTGTTTTGAATCCCGTCCAACCGTGATTGGGCCAACGAGCAACCGTCATCGGTTCTTCGTTGAAAAAAAGTTCCGGCGGTGCATCGGGACGACCTTTGAACTGGTTGCCCCATTGTTTCATGCCGGGAATATTTAAGGCGTTCAAATCCGCAACGAAAATTTTCTCGCGAACTGCCGGATCAAGCCGTTTGAGAATTGCCGAATCCTCTACTTTCCCGCACGCAGAAACCGGAACGGCAAAACCGCCAATCAATTCCGCGTCCAACGGTGTTTCCGAACAATAAAGAACAGGATTTTTTTCTGTACCGGAATCTTCTTGTTTCAGTTCAAAACTTTTGTTCAGAAAATATTTTCCCGACGCAAGATAAATTGTAACCGATTCATCCGGTTGAATTGATTGAGAATGACGTGCTTCCCGGACGGCATCACGCGCGGATTCGAGTGTTCCGAATGGTTCCGATTTCGTACCGGAATTTCCGGGTTTGCCGTTCGGCGCAACATAAAATTCGGCAGCGTAAAGCCGAATATTGAATACAAAATAAATGACGCAACAAAATAAAAGGATACGTGTCATAAGGAAATAGAGTGTAACAATTCGTGTTATGAAGAATGAACGGGAAAGGAAACGGATTGAGAACCGGAAGACGCGGTTAATCGAATGATTTCCGCAACGATTTGTTCGGGTTCGGTCATACGACCAACTCCGGTTTCGCCGCAACTTAACCGCCCCGAAGCGGGACCAATCATCAACGCGCCGTCTTCGACCAATTGCCGGACGTTACGTTGAACGGAGGGTTTATTCCACATGGCGGTGTTCATTGCCGGCGCAAAAAGTAATGTTCCTTCAAACGAAAGAATAAGTGTACTGAGTAAATCGTCGGCAATTCCGTGTGCGGCTTTGGCTAAAATATTCGCTGTTGCCGGAGCGATACAAAAAAGATCGGCGTTGCGTGCCGGTTCGATATGGGCGTGAATCAGGTCTGTACGAAAAACAGAAGTCTGCACAAGTCTGCCGCTCAAGGCTTCAAACGTTTTCGGCGCAACAAGTTCTATTGCCGCGTCCGTCATAACAACAGTAACTCCGTAACCCTGTTCCACTAAACGGCTAACAACGATCACCGACTTATAAGCGGCAATTCCGCCGCTCACACCAAATAAAATTTCTTTTGACATCGAAAAAAGAAAATTGTGTTCCGACAATTACCGGGAAACCGGCTCCTGACATTTTGCGAAAATTCGCCGGACAAGTGCTTTATTTTTGACGGGAGCACCAAGTTTAAAGTGCAACTTACCACGCCGTAACATCGGCAACCCAAGTTCCGCATCTTTTAGTGCAAAAAAGAAAGCGAAAAACGGATTCGGATTTCCCAATAAACCGCGAATTTTGTATTCGGCAACCATTTCGAGTTCATTGGTACGTCCGTTGCGATAAATCGTGTTGAGAAAAGATTTTTGAAATGCAACTACTTGTTTCATTTTCGGGTGAACAACATTTTTTTCCAGAGAAATCTGTTTGAGGACATCAATAACTCCGGCAATATTCACAGATTTAGGACATCGGGTTGAACAGGTCAGACAGGAAACACACTGCCAAACAGCAGAAAAACTCGCCGCTTTCTCGACATTGCCGTACTGAACAAACCGAATTAAAGTGCTGGGCAAAACGTCCATTTTTTCCGCCATAGGACAACCGGCAGAACATTTCCCGCATTGATAACAATCGGCAACTTTCGTATGAGCCAACGTTTCAATACGTTCAACTTCCTTATCTTTTGTGATAGAGTGCATAATATGGTTCCTAATTTGTTTCTAAACGGAATATTTTTATATTTTATAATTGTCTCGATGCCCAATTAATACCAACAAGTCTAAACGAGTTTTAAAGTGTACCACATTCAACATCTGTTTTACAAGTCCCCCGAAAATTTTTCCCTCCCCATTCATATTTATAAATAGGCGTGAAACGGATACATTGTTCCATAGTAACGATTCACACCAGTTCAACAAACAAGAGAAAAAAGTAAAACAATCAAATTTATTTTACGGAACATTTGTGTAGGATAAAAGCGAATATCCAGTACAATATTCCTGTTGCAATTATGATTCCAAGAACAAAACATATATCAGACAATAGAGAGTTGAATACAGATTTATCAAAAAACATTTTATATAACAGTACCAATCTGTTTACAAGACAAAAAATTGAAAACGAAACCAAAATAAAACATGCCCAAATGATAGACGCGCATATCGACACAATTAAAGTTATAAATATGCTCGACAAATATGGTCTATCAATAAATCTCACCCACAATAACATAATCGACGAAAATGTTATCATGTAACAAACCAAGTAAAATATCATTGGCATTGCATTAAAGAATACTACAACCAGAGACATGATTAGAGAAATCAATACAATAAAAAGAAATGTTTGAAATAATTTGTATTCTTTACCAATTTTCGTACTACTCATTTTGCTCTACTCCAATCCTGTTTGCGTCGCACCGGTTGAGTCTTTATTGATTCCAAAACGGTAAGTCTTTTTAAAAAATAAAATATTTTGTTATTGAATTAATATGTAAAGGCGGGGCATTGCCTGTTTGGAGTCGAGTAAGACTCAACCGGCACGACCCTTCAGCGAAGGGATTGCCTACCAATTTTTCTGATTCTATCGGATTAGGTGTTTCCCACCGGAATCGTAAAATAATAGGTAATATTTCATAGGCAATCATCAGGTGGGCAACCGTTCACTGAACGGTTGCGTCGGCGATAGCCGACTGTGAATTAGATTAACGACGGCAAATGGTGTTGCCTTCCGTTTTGGAGTCAATAATAAACCAACCGGCGCGACCCTTCAGCGAAGGGATCGCCCACCTCTTTCACTCTTTTCATCTTTTTTTGTTGTGTTTTGCGTTTAATGAACTTTTCAATACTTAGACACCTAATCCGGTAGAATCAGAAAATTTTGTTGTTTTAGAATTTTAGGGGCATTACTAACAGACCAATCAAGGTGAGCAACCGTTCGCTGAACGGTTGCGTCGGCGATAGCCGACTGTGAACTAGATTAACTACGGCAAAATTATGACTCAACCGGCGCGACCTTTCAGCGAAAGGATCGCCCACCTCTTTCCACGATTTTTCGTGAATTCTCGTGTTTAAAACG
>JAISBG010000238.1 GCA_031266315.1 Planctomycetaceae bacterium
TACCAAAAAGACCTCATGGCATATCGTGACAATAAAAATGTCCTCGATACCGCTCATATTGAAGGTTTCGATGAAGGATTGGCACAAGGTAAAGCACAAGGCAAAGCCGAAGGATTGGCAGAAGGCGAAGCCAAAGAGCGAGTAAAAAATGCTCGGAATTTCAAACGACTTGGCGTCGATCACGCAACCATCGCCCAAGCAACCGGTCTGTCCGTCGCCGAAATCGAAAAACTCTAACCATAGTAAATACCCCAACTATTCACTAAAACTGTTTTTTTCCTGTCCCGAAGGCGTTGTAATTCTGTTGTTGTTCGTGCTGGAGGTTCAGTGGTTTCAAGTTAAGCGAATGATGTTAAAATAGCACAAAATAGATTGCCCTATATTTACTATTTTATATATTATACTTAATTTACTAAATAAAGATATTCCATATTTCGTTAATAAACATCTTAACTTGAAACCACTGGGACTTACACTTACCCGTCGCGTTGCGGCGGGCTGGCTTGTGTTGCCCTTGCAGGGCAGAGGAAAACGCGCAATCCTACTGTATTAGTGAAGAGTGGAGAGTTGATAGTGAATAGTTGGGGACGCAAGCGGATTGAATACGTTGCAGTCTATTTTCCACTTGCGTCACTATCCACTAATCCATTGCCCCTAAAGGAGTAAGGGGCAGGGAAGACTTGCAAGCCTCTGAAATTACGGAGCGGGTCGGCGACCGGTGAGATATTCTTCTTCTTCTTCCTGAATAATAATTCGCGGCGTAACCATCATCATAATACTTTGAGTCGTTCGACCAATCGCGGTATTCATAAAGAGCCGTTGAATATACGGAATTTTGTTCAGGATTGGTGTACCGGCTTCGGTTCGTCCTTCACTGAGTCGTTTCATTCCGCCTAGCAGAATTGTTCCGCCGTCAGGAACACTGACTGTTGTCTGAACCGAGAACATCGCTAATGTCGGTAATTGAATTGTTACACCGGAATCAGACCGAGCAACTCGTCTTGATGATCCGCGTGCGTCATTGGACGCCGAAGCCGCACTATCACCTTCGGCGGCTGTTTGGGTTGTTTCATCTGTCAACGAATCCGAACCGAAATACTTGAATGTGTTCACTTTCGTAATCTTATTGAACGTCGGATTCAATGTGAGCCGGACATGTTGCCGGTCATCGGAAACCGTTCCCTGAACCGACAAGAGTTGACCTTCACTCAAAATCGTGATTACCGGTTGGTACGCGGCAGCAAAATCTCCAACCACCGGAATAACACTCGTTACAAACGGCGACATACTCATGTCCGTAATCATTCCCATTTGACCATTGAAAATAGTTACTTTGGGCGCCTGAAGAACATTGCTCCGCGTATCGCCTTGTGTTGCCGTCATGAAAAAGTAGGCTTCTATCTCACTCAAAAGAGCAAACCCCATTTGAAGTCCGGCATCCGCACTAAAACCGCCAAACATCGGATCAACTAAACCATAACTCGACTGATTAAGCGGAATCGAAAGGTCAACTGAAATATCACCCGGTGCCGACATACCAACCGTAACATTTCTTCCGCCGGTAACCTGAAGCGTATTCGCGGAATTGTCGTTATTATTTGTTGTTGTACTATTCGTACCGCTGGAAAGTTGGGTTTGTACTTTGTCGGTCGCCCCATCGTTTTTGAACTTCATATCGAAGTCAATTCCCATTTTCTCGTAAAACTCATCACTGAGTGTGATATAACGGACTTCGACCGCGATTTGTAAATCGTTAAGTTTCCGCAACTGGGCAAGCAAATCAACGATTTCGGCATGAACTTCTTCCGTTTGACGAACCACCAAACTAAGGCTGGGATAATATTCCATCATTTCTCCGCCTTCGTCCCACGAATCCGGCGAAACAACCGCTTCAATCAAATCCATGATTTCACTGAAATCCGCCTGACTGCCGCCGCCGGCTCCATCTTGGGGAGTTCCGAAGCCGGTTCCCATGCCGTTCACGCCAATACCGGCACCATTGGGCATCATATTTCCGCCGGTAAAGTTTTGTCCCATGATATTCGGATTTCCCACCATTGAGGCAAGCAAACCGGAATCAATTTTTGTGTTGTTACTCGACAACGGTATGCCGCCCGAAACACCGCGTGTTACTGCCCGACCTGATTGCATTCGCATTGCCCGATCCATCGCCGAAGTAAGATCATACGGATTCCCCGTTCGATCAATCGTCTGGAATCCCATCAAATCACCCACATAATACGTTTTCTGATACAACTCTCCTTTCGCCTTCGTGGCACTGGTGATGTTCAGCATTTCATTTTTGACAACGTAGGATAAATTGAGCGGCTCAAGAATCACATTCAACGCACTTCGGAGTCTGATTTCCTTCATAAGTTGAATCGTGATCAAATGATTGCTGGTTACATCAACATCCCGCAACGCCGCATAGTCAATGTTAATATCAACTCCGGTTTGTCCGCCGAGAATTTTCAGAACTTCAACGAGCGGTACGGGTCGATCAAAGTTGACGGAAACCGGCATTTCAAGTTTGTGTATGATTTCTTTTTCCGTATCAGGGCGTCTGTCCTGAAGAATATCACCCGAACCGCGCCGGCGATTGATAATACTCTTCCAGTCTTTACCGAGATGCAAGGGACTCGATCCGAAATCCGGCACAATAGACGCACTATCAACGTCAAACATCGCTCCAAGAAAGGATTCTGCTTTTTCGTCGCGAATCGCTAAACTGCGGTAAGCATTGGACGCGAGTTGTGTTGTTGTCAACAGCATGTGAGTTGCCGTTTCGTCGGGCGCAAACTCCCGCGCCTTCTTGGCAACCAGAACGGCTTCGTCAAAACGTTGTTCATTGATCAGTTTATTACACTCGTCAAACAATGTTTTGAGTCGTTCTTCTTTACTTCGAAAGTTTTCCGATTCACGCCGTCGTTCTTCCCAGATTGCCTGATTACGTTTGTCCTGTTCAAATTGGGTTTGGTAGCGTTCCAAGAATTTAACGGTATCTTCAATCGCGCGGTCAATTTGCCGAATGAATGTTTCTTTGGCTGCTTGATCTATTGGTGATTGTTCAACGCGGATTTTCGCTTGCCGGAGAATTTCAAGACCGGCTTCCGGATTCCGTTGCTCACGGGTAACCCGTTGGGCATCGGAAATCTGCTGCATAATTCCCGACGAAATCTGTGAAATCACCGTTTGACGATCCCGTATCGCTTGATCGACAATCGGTGTATTCATGGCAACAGCCGCCGGTTGCGGTTGAGTGGCAACTTGTTGAATATTTCTTTCCAAATGCGTCGGATTTTGAGTTGGGTGATAAACCGCTTGCGTTGCTCCGTTTGGCGTCGAAGGCGAAGCCGACGGAGATTGAGTTGCCGCAAATGCTTGACGTTTCACCGCAATTTCGGCAAGAAGCCGGTTCGGTGTGTCGCTTCCGGCAGGATAAATGGAATCGGCTAATTTATAACCCATTGCGGTACGGCAAAGTTGTTCCGCCCGATCCAGTTGCCCAATATTCATGGCGTTGCGGGCTTGACGGAGCATACTGATTGCTTGATTCAAATCACTTTGTGCCGCTTGGGAAAGAGCATTGTTCTGCTGTACCGGAACATGAACCGCCGGAACATTTTCCCTCATCGCACGGATTCTTTGAGCATCGTCAATTCGTTTGAACATCGCTTGAGGGTCATATCCCGCATCGCGTTCCGATTGATTGTAAACGACATTCTGAGTCGCCGCTTCCTGTGTCAACTGTTTAGCGAGTTCAATTTCGCCGCGCCGAAGCATTTCATACGCCTGATTCAACGATAATTGGGCGTAATTCCGGCGAAAATATTCGGTGTTCCCGGAATTCATGGAAGTACGACCGAGTTCGGCAACTTGTCTGAATTGCCGAATGAGCGTGAAAATATATTCGGGACGGTCGTCAAATTCACGGTAAACAAGGTTCATGCTCTGAACTTCCGTTGCAATCCGCTCCGCCGTAACAACATCTTTCACCGCAAGTGCTTTCCGCGCCTGATGTAACTTTTGGGAACTCACGGAATAAGCCTGATCCGCTGTCATTGCCGGAGTTGCTGCTGCTGTTGGAGCCGCAATCGCCGGTTGTTGAATGGGAAGTGTTGCGGGAGATTGAGCCACAACAGCAACTGGAGGTTGTCCAGACTCTTGGGCATTGGCAGAGTTTGCTAAAAATGAGAAAGGACTTCCGACTGGAATAAAAGTAAAAGTCGTTCCCAGTAGTACGGTAATTAAACCTAATTTGATTTTTGCTTTCATTTCCAACACGATTCTCCTTTCGTGACACGTAAAGCAGTCTATAAAGTATAAAACTCCTTACGCGATCAAGTCTTGTTTTTCCCGGCATCCGTTCCGGTACTTTAACGACGGAAGTTCTGTTTACAACGCGACTTGTTTTTAATCAAGACAATGGGCGGTTTCAGCAATATTTTAATGCAATCAAAAACGCAAACCGGAAAAAACAAGGTAAATTTTAACAAAGAGCCAATCTTTTTTTGGTGTTATTCTACCTATTTTTTCTGATTTTCCCTCAACCAAAGTGTGAAATTCGACAAAAAACGCCTACATGTCTTTCCTCATAAATCGTATCTTTACTCGCATTTCATTAGGAAAAAATGAGAATAACCAACAAAAACAAATTTTTTGCTAGAAACGGACTATTCCGTATAGGCAGAACTTTAGTGGAGAGTTGATAGTGGATAGTTGGGGGCGCAAGCGGATTTAATACGTTTCTGTAAAATAATCCGCTTGCGTCCCCAACTATTCACTATTATCTATTGTGACTATTCATTGGAATAGCCCGATAGGGCTTCATTTTCATAACCGCAGGTCTTCGACCTGCGGTAGTACCGCGCTAAAAACCCCGCCGCCTGAAAGGCGGGATTTTAAATAATAGCGGCAACGGGTTAAAATCCTGCCTTTCAGGCAGTGGTCTCTTTGGTTCACAGCCGCAGGTCGCTGACCTGCGGTTATGAAAATAC
>JAISBG010000241.1 GCA_031266315.1 Planctomycetaceae bacterium
TCAATTGCTTTGCACAATTACCACGATGTCCACCAAGCATTTCCGGCAGGTGGAGCGGTTTTTCTGGGGTCTAATCCCCGTTTTTCCGCTTTTCTTGCGTTGTTGCCGTTCATCGAACAGCAACCAACTTATGATGCCTACATTGGAGCAATGCAGACATCACTTGCGGCTGGTGTTACGGCTGCTAATATTAGTCCTTGGATGAATTCCGGCACAGCAATTGTTCCTTCTGCTGCCGGAACAATTATTGATCAAGTTAGACGCTCTCAAATTGGAGCCTTCATTTGTCCTTCCGATCCGAATAAACAAAAACCATCGGCAAATGACAACGGACGTATCTCTTACGCAACCAGTGGTGGAGATTGGGCAGAAGGGGCGGGAATAGGGGCAGGTACAAGTGCATCAAACTTAAATCCGCGTAGTATTTTTATTTACGGTTGTCATTGGCGAATGATGACAACAATGACCGATGGAACCAGTAATACTGCCGTTTTTAGTGAAAAAGCAATCGGCGGTATTTCGGATATCCGAAAACTTCGCGGGGGAATTGCTTATGTTTCAGGAAATCCGCTGAATAGTCTTCCAACATCAGCAACATCTTGTTCCGTAGCCGCTTGTCTTGCAGTGCGTAACAAAGATGAATTTGATTCAACTGTTACCGATGCAAATTTAGACGGTTCCAATCAGGTTGGAGTACATTGGCTCGATGGTACAGCGGTTCGAAACGGATTTTCAACAATTATTCCGCCGAACGGTCCGAGTTGTGGGGCACAGGAAGGTTCGACCGGCTCTGTTCGCGAACATAGCAGAGCAATGCCTGCCGCAAGCAGTTTTCATTCCGG
Organism: Planctomycetaceae bacterium; assembly: GCA_031266315.1. GTDB lineage: Bacteria > Planctomycetota > Planctomycetia > Pirellulales > Thermoguttaceae > WRKP01. The sequence goes on from JAISBG010000241.1 coordinate 843, forward strand.
CGGCGTTCAGGTCGGTTTGGGAGACGGCAGTGTCCGGTTTATTTCCGAAACAATTAATGCCAAAACAACCGGCAGTGTCGATTATTGTGTTACAAGCGGTGAATCACCGTTTGGTGTTTGGGGGGCTTTAGGTTCCGTAAACGGCGGCGAATCAACCACACCCTAAGTATTAGCATGATCATCAAAAATTATTTTTTGTAACGATTCACACTAATTATAATACTCAAAAGGCAGGTGATTTTTCACTAAAAGATTGCTTGCCTTATGGTTGCCTAGTATTAAGTTCCTTAAATCAACAGAGTAATTAAGGGACTTGATATTATACTTTACAACGTTAAAATGGTATTTTTGTAATATTTCAATGGAATCTTCTGTAAAAATTGGAGTTCAATCAATGAAACGAATTATTCTGTTTATTTTTTGTATTTTGGTTTTTGTATTTTTTACTTCCGTAATGTTGGCGAAAGAAGAAATACGTGTTTCCTGTCAATTAGTTTCTGATCCGAGAGAAAATGTACCGAAATGGCAAGTTCTCGTGATGGTTCGATCTGCGGAGGAAATGAAATCTGTTGCTCCGGTTATTCATGTTACGGAACCATTGAAAATCGTTTCCGTTCAGCCGGAACACGCGGATCTTTCACCGAACCATTTTACGTTGTTTTACGTAACTGTTACAGATTTGCCTGTATCAAATGACGTTGCAAAATTCGATGTTTCCCTGCCAAACCAGCCGGAATCCAAGATAACCTTCGAACTGCTTCCCGGATTCGATCTGGGAACGCAATCATGGACAACCATTTATGACGGAGAAAATTCAAACCTCGCCAAACTCCGTTCCATTCCCGATAAAAACGATGTCGCATGGAAAAAAACAACCTTACCGAAAATGTGGACGGAAATTGGTGTGACTTGGATCCGAACAGAATTTTTTGTGCCGAAATCATGGGAATCCGTACAATTACCGCTGTTTCTAACAATCTCTGCTGTTGACGATAATGATGTTTCGTTTTTTAACGGTCAAAAAATCGGTCGGACAAACGGTTGGGATACGTTACGAGAATATCCTGTTCCGAGAGAATTGATTCGTTTCGGAGAAAATAATGAAATTGTAATTGCCGCAGAAAATACCAACGCGGGAGGCGGAATCCAATCCGACCCGATTGGATTTGGTACGAAAAATTTATTCACAAAAACAAAACTGTTTCCGAAACCGGAAATTCAAAAAGAAGTTGACCGACAAACTCCGCGCCCGTTTGGTAAACCATTACCGTTGCGCCCAATGCAAGTCCGAAAAGGTGTTCTGGAATATATTGACGAATCTATTGACGGCGGTGAAGTAGTGCTTTGGGGTGTCAATTATTATCCGCAAAGTGTCTCTGAATTTAAGTTTTTTAAGGAACAAAAACTCGATATTAAAAAAGCAATTGATACGGATATTGACGACCTTGTTCCTGACAATAATCCTGAAAATCCCAACCGAATCAACGCGATACGGATTCATGTTTTCGATACGGAAATAAGCGATGCGGAAGGAAATCTTGTTCGGAATGAACATCTTGACATGCTTGATTATCTTGTTTCAAAATGTAACGAGCGCGGAATTTATCTTTGGCTGACACCGATTGCGTGGTGGGGTTCTTTGGACATGATTTCCAATAGTTTTTCCGGTCAGACTCCTATTCAGGCAATGGTTTATTGTTCCAAAGCGTGGACGTTTCAGAAAAATTATTTGAAACAATTTCTCGAACATGAAAATCCGTACACAAAACGCCGTCTTATTGACGAACCGTGTTTGAGTCTGTTTGAAATTATCAACGAGCCGCTCTACTGGAGTCTTAACGAATTAATTGATCTGGAATTACGTTCGTATGGGCGGGTTTGGGTAAAGAAAAAAGAGAACGAAAATACGGATGCCGATCCGAATGTTTTGTATCGGAAAATGATTCGTCAGGAATGGCATGAAACACTGCCGGAACCGGAATGGGAATCAACCGAAACGTGGGATTTTTTTCAATATACACAAATCCGGCGTTATATTGAAACAATGTATCAAACGATTCGTGAAACAGGCGGAAAGCAACCCATTGCATATTCGGCGTGGCGGTTTCATGCGGTC
>JAISBG010000282.1 GCA_031266315.1 Planctomycetaceae bacterium
TATACGGAGTATTTTTGATACTGTAATCAGTTGTTTCCGTTTGCCACCAACAAAATCCGCCGGTATGTTTTGCGACAAACAAAATCATTTTCGCGTCAAACGCTTCGGCAGCGTCAATCCATTGATTAACGTCAAGTTTTTCAAGACTGATTTTTTCAAGCGGCGTTGAAAGATTATCGTATTCGCGATTTTGCCAAGTTGCCGGACCAAAATGGACAAACATGATCTGCTCCATTTCTTGCCACAACACCTGCTCCGGCGACGGCAAAACATAACGCGGATATTGCGTCTCATCAATATTCACCGCCGCCGGTTCGTCAGCAACCATAAACTCGGTCGCTATAAAATTGGCGGACAAAAAAGTTGCGGACACAAACAAAATCGTTGAAATAATTTTTTTCATTTGAAATTTTCCCTTTCCAAAATCCTGTGAAGGATTCGTTAATTTGTTAAATATACTCTTCACACTTTAAATTTCCAGTTTTCGTTTTTGTAAGGGACATGAAGGACAAAATGAACAAGAGGCAATGTCTCTAAAACCGAAATTTAAAATACGATGAATAAACCATTCACGAAAAATCAAAGCAAATGTAACGTATTTGCTCAAGATTTTCAAGTCCGTAGGACTTTAACATGGATAACCCCGTACTATACTCCGTTTGCACGGGGGTTATCCATGTTAAAGTCCTACGGACTTAGGAATCGTGAACGGTTACAATTTTACGAAACAGCGCGAAATTAAAATTTCGCGCTATTTCGTGTTTTCTTGCGTGCTTCACGGTCAACAATTCAAAAACGGCAATCTGGTAGTTACATCTTATTGATGTCAACGGTCATTTTTGCGCCGTTTTTTTCTTCGATGACTATTTCCAGCGGTGTTGTATTTTGAGCAGAAAAATGTTTAGGAATTGGGCGAAGTTTATCGATTTCCGCTTCGCGTTTCTTTTCATACTCTTCTGCTTCTTGTGGTGTAAATTGCTCAATTTGCGCGTCGGTTACACCGTCTGAAGGAGTTGAAACATGTTTAGTGAGTGTCACCTTGCATGTTCCGACGGGCGCGCCTTGCGTACTGTAATTTCCCCAAGTCGTCTGAATCGTCGCAACACCATTCGTATTTGTATAAGCTGAAATAGTGAGCGAACCATTGCCTTCTGAACGAAACAACGAAACATCAACTCCCGATATCGGAACACCGTCCTTGACAACAGTAATTGTACAAGGAGCCGTTTTCGGCATTTCTTTTGGACGCGCCGTTCCGCAACCCGACGAAAATAAAATCATCGGAATTGCCAAACAACAAAAGCATGTCATAACGTATTCTTTCATTATATGTTTTCTCCTTTCGATTAAATGTAACAATTTCATAACGGTGATGAACATTCATTTTTCTGTCCCGTTAGGGACAATATGTTGGTAGAAAAACAATACCAATCAAAACGCTCGTCCCGTTAGGGACGAAATGTTGGTGAAATCAAGGAACAATCCTTTAACCTTACCAACATTGCATCCCTACGGGACGCGTATAATTTGTCGTATTGTCTTCTACCAACATTTCGTCCCTAACGGGACGGAATTTATTATCACAAAAAACAATTACTGAATAGTTACGATTAAAGTTAAAAATTAAAATTAAGGAAGTGATGTAGGTTCGCCGCCATTACGACTTCCCAATGCTCCCCAAACGCCATAAACTGATGGACTACCATTGTCACGATTGGCAGCATCGCCGGTTCCTGTGTCAATTGTATCCGAAACAAATCGTACCGAACCGTCAGCTAATCCGACATTGACACCGCCAGAGTGATTACTTGTCGGTGTAAGTATGCCGATATCTCGATTAGTTCGATGTGTACACGCAGGACCATTCGGAGGAATCACAGTATGAAAAGTCGAAGTCGCAAAATGACCATCCGTATAAACCCAGCCGAAATATCCAGCGTAGGAACTAGTATAAGTAGCACCGGTAAGTGGATTTTTATATCTCGAACCTTCTCGTGTATTCATACACACGGAACGGGAACCGACAGAAGCATCTTGATTATTTCCAGTCCACAATCCTGCTGGATTATAAGCTTGGATAGCTCCTTCCTTGACCGACAATATTCCTTCCGCCGTCACTCCCACAGCACGCTCTGAAAAGATGGCGGTATTACTCGTTCCATCGGTTATAGAATCTATACTATAAAAAGTTCTATAACCGAAGCAGCCCCGCATCCATGCAATTCCGATATATGTAGTGTTTCCTGCCGACGCAGTAGAGGAAGCCCACGAAACCGGAGAATCGCCCGCGCACATACGATAATTTGTTCGCGCACAGGCAATATCTGATAATTTCTTTCGACTATTCCCATCTGAGGGGCAAAGAAAAGCATCAACAATAACAGTCCGCGGACCGTTTGTAACGGAAGAATTAAAATCCGATGAATTGCCTGACGTTTCATTTGTATATCGAGCATAAAGAGTTGTCTGCTCAATAAACGGTAATAGAAACGGCAAGCCGCTCCAACGATCAGCGTTACCATTTGCCGCCGGATTCATAGTATGTCCTGACGCAGAAACAAACATCTTATACACGTCATAGTATGTGTGACAAGCAAGGTCTAATTGCTTGACCTTGTTTGAACACGCCATTCGTTGCGCCGCTGCACGCGCTGCTTGAACCGCCGGTAAAAGCAGCGCGATCAAAACACCGATGATCGCAATCACCACCAAAAGCTCAACAAGCGTGAAACCAAAAAAACCAAGACGAGGTTTAGTAGGAGAA
>JAISBG010000333.1 GCA_031266315.1 Planctomycetaceae bacterium
ACGAGTCGAGAATCTGCACTTCGTAGTTACCGAAAAACACACCGCTGTTTCCGCGTCCCTGACCTCTGCCGGAAACTTCCGACGGTGTTGCAAATTCAATGTGGAGTTGGACACTGCCGAATTTTTGTTTCGTCTGAATCTCTCCCGAACCGGGTTTGACGGTCAGTTCCCCGTTTTCAACAACCCACGAATCTTTGTTCCATGCCGACAAATCCTTGCCGTCGAACAAAATAACCGCATCAGACGGCGGATCACCCGGTTTCTCACTCGGTGTAACAATCGGCGGTTTTGTCCACGCAATTCCGCTCTTCCAATCCTGACCCGCAAATACAACGGCTGCCGCAAAAGCAACCAACAAAACAGTTAAAGTAATTTTTTTCTTCATAGAAAGTTCTCCAAAAAAAGGAAAGAGTTAAAATTATAGTTGATAGTGAATAGTGAAATTACAAGGTGGGCGACCTTTTGCTAAAAGGTCGCGTCGGCATTAGCCGACAGTGAATCAGATTAATGACGGCAAATGGTGTTGCCTTCCGTTTTGGAGTCAATAACGACTCAACCGGCGCGACCGCCCAGCGGGCGGATCGCCCACCACTTTTTGCCGACAGTGAATCGGATCAACGTTGGCAAACCGCAAACAGTTTAACCGCGAAGCAGTCGGCGTAAACCATTGAAACGCGGTCTTCGTCCTGAATTTCCTTGCTGATTGATGTCGGATTCCTTTGTTTTGCCCATTTCCTTGAGGGCAACGTAACACTGACCAATACGGTCAAAACTGTCGGCAGTTTTTTCGTCTTCGACAACATACCATTCGGTGCCGCCGATTGTTTCGCAAAGTTCGAATGTCCGTTTCCAGTCAATTTCACCGGAACCAATGATGGCGTCACCGGATTCTTTGAGATGAACCGCTTTGGAACGTCCTTTGAACTTTTCAATCATTTTGTACGGATCACCGCCGCCGGCACGATAGTTACCGAGATCCATCTCCATCAGAACATCTGGTGTTGTGGCATCGAAAAATCGTTCCCACGCGGGAATTCCGTCAATCAGTTTCGCATCGCCGCCATGAGCGTGATACCCGATTACCATTCCAACCGCTTTGGCTTTTTCGGCAAGTTTGTTAAATTCTTCCGCGATTTTTTTGTTGCCATCGACCGAGTGCAACTCTTTATCGATACCGCCGGGAACAATAATAAACCGTGTTCCAAGCGTTTTGTGCAATTCGACGGTCTTGTCAAAATTGTCGCCGCGAAGAGCCCCGATACCGGTGTGGGTTCCGCTGCATTTCAGTCCTGCGTCGTCAAGGAATTTTCGGATTTCCTTTGCGTTTTTGCCGTAGTATCCGGCAAATTCAACTCCTTCGTAACCAATTTCCGCAATTTTTTTGAGAGCCTCCGCCAAATCTTTTTCAGCGGCTTTCCGAACAGAATAAACCTGCACAGAAATAGGGATTCGTCTTTTCTTCGCCGCAGCCAAAGCGATTGAAGAAACTGAAGAAAAAGAGGCAATCCCAAGAGTTGAAACTGCGGCGGTTTGCAAAAATGAACGTCTTTCCATAAATCATCTCCTTTTAAATTATTTCCGTAAAACGGGAAAAAACGGGAACAGAAAACACTGAAAACTCGGAAAATTTTAATTCGTCCAAAACCGGATTTCAATACGGTTGATTGTTTTCCACACTGTTCCCTAACATTAGTTTGTTATTCTATGTTATTGTGAACATTGTTACAAGCGGTCTGACAGAAAAGTTGCTTTCATAGGCAATCATCAGGTGGGCAGCCTTTTGTCGGTGGATGACCTTTTGTAGGTGGGCGACCTTTCGCTGAAAGGTCGCGTCGGCGATAGCCGACTGTGAACCAGATTAACTCCGGCAAAATTATGACTCAACCGGCGCGACCCTTCAGCGAAGGGATCGCCCACCTATTTTCGCCGACTGTGAATCAGATTAACAACGGAAACTATGTTGCCAACCTCAATAACAAACCAACCGGCGCAACCGCCCAGCGGGCTTTTTGATAAATAGCCCACCTCTTTTGAACTTTTCAATACTTGGACACCGAATCCGGTGGAATCAGAAAGTTTTATTTTTTTCTCTTGACACTTTTTTGACAAATCGGTATTGTTTGCCAAGTCGATTGTGAAGGCAATATTTGTTGCGACCACCATACGGTCAGGATTGACCGAATCTCATGTTAAGGAATAACAAAAAATGAAAGGAAATTTCAATCAATCTTCCAATGAATCCGAACTTCAGGGAGTTGTTCTTCTTGATTTGAAACGTCAGTACGAAGTGTTGAAAGACGAAATCGCCGAATCACTCAAAAAAGTTTGTGACAGCGGTGCGTTTGTGCTTGGACCTGAAGTGAAGGCTCTTGAAAATAATATCGCCCAATATTCACAGGCGGAATATGCGGTTGCGTGTGCTTCCGGGAGCGATGCACTTTTGCTTGCACTCATGGCGGTTGATATTGGACCGGGTGATGAGGTGTTGGTTCCGAGTTTTACTTTTTTTGCCACTGCCAGTGCGGTAACACGATTGGGGGCAAAACCGGTTTTTATTGATATTGAGCCGAAATCGTTCAATATGTCCGTAACCGATGCGGCGCGGAAAATTACTGCCCGCACCAAAGCCATGATTCCGGTTCATCTTTTTGGTCAGATGGCGGAAATGGTCGAACTCAACCGGTTGGCACAACAATTCAAAATGACCGTCATCGAAGACGCTGCTCAATCGATTGGAGCGGAGTTGGAGGGGCGCCGTGCGGGTTCATGGGGCGATATGGGCGCGTTTAGTTTTTATCCGACGAAAAATCTGGGCGGAGCCGGCGACGGCGGTTTGGTAACAACCCGCAACGCTCAATTGGCACAATATCTGAAATTATTACACGTTCACGGTATGGAACCGCGATATTATCACCGTGTTATCGGAATCAACAGCCGTCTGGATTCGTTCCAAGCCGCAATTATCAATGTCAAAATTAAATATCTTGAAAGTTGGACGATGATGCGTGTCCAAAACGCGTTGCGTTACAATGAGATGTTCCTTGATGCCGGATTGGAAAACACGCTTGGTATTCCGAAACCGCTTCCTAATCGGCGGCACGTCTGGAATCAATACACGATTCGGGTGTTGGACGGTCAACGCGATGAGTTGCGTAAGAGTCTTGCGGAACGGAAAATCGGTTCGGAAATTTATTACCCGTTTGGTTTGCACGAACAGGAATGTTTCCAATATCTCGGTTATACTCCCGAATCGTTGCCGGAAACCTATCGGGCAAGCCGTGAAGTGTTATCGTTGCCGATCTTTCCCGAATTGGCAGAAAGTGAACAACAACTTGTTGTCCGCAGTATCAAATCCTATTTCGATGTCAATCCGGCAAGACACCTATTCCCAACTGCAACCGCTCTTCCTGTAAGACAACGCGACGCAGCATGAAAAAAAAAGTGGAGAGTTGAGAGTTGATAGTGGAGAGCGGGAGACGCAAGCGGATTATTTATTAAGGGCTGTTCCGCACCGTAATTAAAAAAGTCGGCAAAACATACATTAACATTGGAATTTTGATGTTCGGTAGGATAGCAAGTTTTCCTCCGCCCCTTTAGGGGCAACACAAGCCAGCCCGCCGCAACGCGGCGGGTGAGATTCAATAACACGTCGCCCTGAAAGGGCAGCATACCGATGGAAAATATAATAATAGTTATGCTGCCCTTACAGGGCGATTGTTCGGGCGGGACTTACCCGCCGCGTTGCGGCGGGCTGGCTTGTGGTGCCCTAGCAGGGCGGAGGAAAAAATTGCAATCCTACTGACACAGTGCTTTTTTCTTCTCGCAGGTTGCGAGAGGAAAAAGCACTTAGTGAAATTTCTTCTCGCAAGTTGCGAGAGAAGAAAGCACTTAGTGAAATTTCTTCTCGCAAGTTGCGAGAGAAAAAAGCACTTAGTGAAATCTTCTCGCAGGTTGCGAGAGAAAAAAACACATAGGGAGATTTCTTCTCGCAGGTTGCGAGAGAAAAAAAGACATAGGGGGATTTCTTCTCGCAGGTTGCGA
>JAISBG010000337.1 GCA_031266315.1 Planctomycetaceae bacterium
CTCACGAGATAACCAACTTCACATGGTCAAAACATGGAATACTGTTTTTATGATGAGCGGTTATACATGGAATATTCCGCCGGAACGCATGATGCAACTACAAAATGACGCAACCGCCGCACAGACCATTTTGGACAAAGTTAAAAGCGGGGAACGTACTCCCCAAAGTATTGTCGAGTGCAACATCGCTTTCAAATCAATGGAAACCGAAGCACGTTTCATCAAAAAACATTATTTGTTGATTCCGCCGTTGACGTTGGCGGATTATCCAACTTTGTTGTTGGATTTGCCGGACGATAGTCACACGAATATTCCAAAACCAACAGGACAAGTTGTCTTGACAATCACTTACCCCGGAGGTCCTCATGTGTTGGCGGTTCATTTTGCGCCGCTTCTCGGAACAGAACCGCCCGACCGAAGAGGCGATTACGGTTTTGCCCTCTATCGCGGAATTATGCCGCAAGGAGGCGCCACCCTCGAACAAGCCGCCAGTGTAAAACATTACCTCATGCAAGAACCGCTTTCCGGCGAAGAACTCATGTATTACCGTTTTACACGCCGAAAAAAAGAACTTGTAACCTTCGACGCCGCCGAATCCGGTATGAAAGCCTACTTCTGCGCACGCTACGAAAACCAAAAAGGTGAACACGGAGAATGGGGTCCCGTCGTATCCGCGATTATTCCGTAAATACAGTTTTTTCTACCAACATCTTATCCCTAACGGGACGCGGAAAAAGGTGGGCGACCTTTCGCTATTTGCTAAAAGGTCGCGCCGGTTGAGTCTTCATTTTGCCGTCGTTAATCTGATTCACTGTCGGCGAGTACGCCGACGCAACCGTTCAGCGAACGGTTGCCCACCTTAGGATTGCCTACAAACAATTTTGCGACGAATTTCCTGCCAAAAAACCGGAAGACAGAGCGAATTGGATATTGTAACCGCCGGTGTCGCCGTCAATATCAAGTAGTTCACCGCAGAAATATAAACCGGGAACAATTCGTGATTCCATCGTTTGCCGGTTCACCTCTTCCAAAATTACCCCGCCGCTTGTTACCATTGCCTCGTTCCAACCGCCCAATGATTCAATGACAAACGGATAACTCGTCAATATTGATTCAAGTTTTTTTCGCGTTTCCCGATTCGTTTCCGCAACAGGTTGATCCGGTGTCACAGAAAACGATTTGAGAATTTGCATCAAAAAACGTTCCGCAAGACCAAAATGTTGTAAAGCGTTTTTCAATGTCTTTTTGCCCGAAAAAATATTAGGAACAAATTTTTTCGGTTCCGCCAAAGTAACACGAAGTTCGTCGCCCGGTTCCATGTTGCGACTCAAATTGAGGATTCCGGGTCCCGACAATCCCCGATGCGTCAGAAGAATATCGCCTTGCCCCGATGTCAACCGCTTGCTGTTACGGTGAACTTCGATATTCGCCGACCAAAATGAAATACCCGATAAATCGGCAAAAGAATAATTTCGTACAATGATTGGTGTTAATGCCGGTTTCGGTTTCACAAGGCGATGTCCCTGTTGCACCGCAAACCGGAAACCATCGCCCTGAGAACCTGTTGACGGATACGATTGTCCGCCTGTTGCAAGAATCAATTTTTTGGCACGAAATTCTCCCCGATTCGTTGCGAGAAGAAAACCGGCGTCAACTTTTGAAACGTTTTTAACCACCGTTTCCGTTTGAAGTATTCCGCCCTGCCCTCGAAATTCGGTAATAAGAACATTCAAGAGGTCTTGGGATTTCAACGATTTCGGAAAAATTTTTCCGTCTTCCCGTTTCAGAAACGACACGCCGCGCTGTTCAAAAAAACGCATAACTGCAATATTATCAAACGCGAAAAGTGCCGGCTTAACAAACCGGACTTTTTTTGTACCGCCGTAGTGATTCAGAAAATCAGCAATAGGTCCGGCGTGTGTTACGTTGCATTGCCCCGAACCGGAAAGCAAAAATTTACGTCCGGATTCGGCGTTCCGTTCAAAAATACAAACGGTTCCACGTAAATATTTTGTCGATGCAATTCCGGCAGCAAGTCCTGATGTACCGGCTCCGATAATACAAACACCACCGTTCACCGACGCCGTCCCGGTTGGCTGAAATTCGGAACTCCGCCCTGCTGAACACCGCCCTGATAATAGTGCAAATATTGCCGGAACCCTGCTCCGTTCATTCCGCCAATACTTTTGGTTTGACGCGGTTCGGATAAAATCCGGTCTGTAGAACCATCATTCAGAATTTGATTCATGGAACCCTGCATGCTCTGCTGAGTTGACGCATTCCTTCGTAGTTGGTTTCCTTGATCCTGCAATGTCCGAAGCATGTCCTGTTTCGGTTTCACAAATTCGTTGTAATTGTCCAGAACACCGCCGCGATTATTATTGAACAACGATAACCAAGGACTTAATGCCGGTGATGATTGACCGTAAATGTTACCAGAATAAGCCGAAACCCAAACAGTAACACACAACAAAATAAACATTAACTTTGATATTTTTTTCAGCATACCACACCTCCTTAATCTTATTAATGTACAAGTTCACGCTCAAATTCCTCTAGAGTCTTACAATCCAATGCCAATTCAAAAAGGGAATCCAACGCAATTGAATCCGTATAGGAATTGATAGACTGTGAAATTGATTTAGGTACTTTTCCGAAACGTTTGTTGAGTATTTTAAGAATATCTTCAATTTTACCTTCAATTCGACCTTTTTTTTCGCCTTTCTTTTCGCCTTTGACGAAATGTTTTTCCAATGTTGACATGACCATTTTTTCAGCCTCCTGTTTATTTAAAATTTTTGAAAGTGTTCTAGCGGCGGTTTTTTTACTTGCTTTTGTTACAGACAAAAAATAACGTGTTAGCGCATTTAACCAACCGTAAGTTCGTTGATCGGTTTTGGCTTCTTTAAAATACTCGATGATTCGATCAAAATTTTCCGGTAATTTTCCTGATGATGCCGATTGCAATGCGTCCAAAAGAGCAACCAATGCCGGTGGACCTTTTAATTCTTTATGTGGAATCCGGGACACATCAATCAAAATAGTCGGAACCGATAAAAAATGAGAATCAACACCTTTTGGTAATGATACCATATCTTTGATCTGTAGCAACTCCTCCCATGGTATTTCTCCATGGTACAATATCACCATAACCACATACGGATATTTACCGTCGCTGGTCATCATATTTTCGGGGTCTGATTCGCAACTTTCGTAAAATTCCAATACTTTACGTAATCCACGAAGCCATTGATGCCGTTTCTCTTTCTTGGATTGATGTTCAAAAAAGAGAAGCACTTTCGAGTAACCGCCGTCTTTGAAATTTACGGAAAAGCGTAAGTCGCCGATAACTTCCTGTAAATGATCATCCACAGTTATCGGCGATTCACACCGAAGCGAATTCCAATCAATCAGATGAATAATTCCCGAATTTCCATAGAGGTTCATTAAATTCGCAAACAACTCCGTGTCCACAAGAAAATATCTCACGACCAAATCATGAGGATGCGCGAGTTCAACCCCTACACTTATTTCTGGAAATACTTCCATTCTTTATTTGTAAAATTGATTAAAGCGGAAAATTTTATCAATAACCATAGCCATATCCGCCGCCGTAACCGGTACGTTCTCCGCCACCGACTAGGACTCTGCCGTAGAATCGGGTTGCGGTGGTAGCACCGAGAAGCGAGAAGCCCATTATTCGTTCAAACGGAGCAATCACGCGGGCTAACACTCCGTCCGCCGCAACCCAACGACTCTCCACAACAAACACGCGATCTCCCGGCAATAACTGGTAATTCGTCTGCGGCATCCCGTAAGCGGTAACCGCCACCCAATCAACCGGTAAAATAACAGGTTTGTGCGTATTTCCAACCGGTCGGGCAATCCAAATTCGTTTCGACGAATTAGGAGCTAAACCGTTTGTGTTGCCGATTGCTTTCAAAACGGTTTCATTACCGGTATAAGGAAAAACGAAAACTTGTTCACCCATTGCTGCCGATTGAAAAATGACGTAATATTCCTTGCTGTTGTAGGAATAAACATCAACCGCAACTTGCGGATGTTCAAGAGCCTTTGAAACTTGAAACTCAATTGCCTCTCGACATTCGTTAATCGTTAAACCGTTGACGTAAACCCGACCATAAGAACCAAGTGTAATATAACCGTCCGGTCCGATCAAATGGGTACCGGCAATTTGTTGAATATCGGACATTCGAACCAATTTTGCCGAAACAACCGTATTGGTGCCGAGTCGTCCTTGTGTATTTTCCGGGCTCCAGATTAAATGCCGTGAAATGGCTTGCTCT
>JAISBG010000342.1 GCA_031266315.1 Planctomycetaceae bacterium
TTTTTAGCCGCAGCTTCCAAATATTCCGAAAAATTATTCTCCAACTCTTCTTGCGTTATTCCGCAAAGAGCTGCATATTCTTCCGACAACGTAATATCTTTCACATTATTCAACGCCGAAAAAATTGACAAGCCCGCAAATTTAGAAACGCCGGTCAAGAATACAAACTTGATGTATTCGTCGGAACCTTTCATCACTTTGTAAATATCGTGAAGTGCTTTTTGCATTGATTTAATTTCTTCACTTGGCTTGCCTATTACATCAAGAATCGGCACATCATATTCGTCAATCAAAATAACAACCTTTTCGCCGGTTTTACGATACAACTCTTCAATCAATTCACCAAAACAACCAGACGCATATTCACGTGTGAGATGAATACCGACATTATTGGCTTTTGATCTAAAAACCGCAGATAAATCCTTTTCAATCTCCTCTGGTGTTCCATGTTTTACCAACGTCCAATCTATCCGAATAACAGGATATTTTTTGTTCCAATCCCATTTATCATAAATATAAAGTCCTTCAAATAATTCTTTCTTCCCGCTAAACAACGCATCAAGCGTACTGATCGTTAGCGACTTTCCAAAACGGCGCGGACGTGAGAGAAAAAATATTTTTCCCGATGTTACAATACGGTAAAGATATTCCGTCTTATCCACATACAAATAATTCTCGGTACGAATTTCTTCGAAAGTCTGGATTCCAATTGATAATTTTTTCATGTTCATGTTTTATTGATTTTATTTTAAGGGAACTTCTATAATTCATTTTATTCACGAATTTAGTTCCAATGTTCCCCAAAGACTTGGGTCTTGGTCGTGGGGAAACGGCGGTTCGACGAGGAAAAATTTGTTACCGTGTTCACGGTCAATCAGGACAAAGTGAAAACCAAGAGTGGGATGTTCTTGGGGGTCATAACCCGTCAAAACATCAGAGGGAATCCAGACGTCCAACCGGTAACTGTTGGGTTCCATTAAATTATGTAACTTTATCTTTTCCAGATCAATGGGATTCGGATGATCTTTTGCCCGATGAATCGGTAACCAAAACACACCCGGAGTTGTTTGGGATTGTCCGTTGCCGGTTGGCAGGAAAATGAGACGATGGCAAAACCGAGTTGCCCGATGAATATCCTTGATGTCCCGCGTATCAAGGCAAATTTGAATTCCATCACTCTCTTCAGGATGCATCGCACGGCACCACGGGCGTTGTTTTTTATCGAAGACCAACAGCGAAAACGCAAAACCGTTATTGTTCCAACCAACCCGCAATTCAAATGGTTGTGAAATATTTTCCTGACCGAAATCGGTTGTCAATTCCGCCAAATTCGGAAGACGGTAAGTTTCGTCAAGATCATACCCTTTTCCCGTCCACGCTTTGGAAATGTGTTTACAAGAAAAACGAAACCGAAATAAAAAACGTTTATCGAACATATACTTTGCAACAGCAATTAAAGTATTATTTTTTAAGTGTGTTATTTTTCAAGTTTTGAAAATTGAGAGTCATCAAGATTGCTACTTCGCCATTATACCTCTTTCCACAACAAAAAAAATAATATTTCGAGGAATTTTCCTGATTCTATCGGATTAGGTATCTCCCAGCGGAATAGTAATTTTCGTTAAAGGTAGGCTATTCATCAGGTGGGCAACCTTTCGCTGAAAGGTTGCGTCGGCTTTAGCCGACAGGAAACTAGATTAACGATGGCAAACTGAATTGCCTTCCGTTTTGGAGTCAATTAATGACTCAACCGGCGCGACCCTTCAGCGAAGGGATCGCCCACCTCTTTTACGATTTTTCGTGTGTTGCGCGTTTAAAACGAACTTGTCAATGCTTGGACACCTAATACGGTAGAATCAGGAATTTTCATTAAAATCAGTCATTATTCATTGATATAGAATTATTCAAAAAGTAAATAATCATAAGGTAGGCAACCTTTCAGCGAAGTTTTAAAATTCCGCTGAAATATTGCAAAGATTCATACAAATTGTTCAAAACAATTGTTTAGAACAATTTACGATAGATATGGTCGGAATACCAATAGGGGCCAACCGTATTCAAGTCAATTCCTTGAAAAGAAAGTTCGTCAAGTGCCCGAGTTGATTTGATGTCGCCTTGGGCGTCTTTATAGAGAATCCAAACTTCGGTCGGATCCATCTGATCAACCAACGCAATCTGATTCGTCGTTACCAAAAACTGGGTTCCGCCCTTTTCGTTCACAAACCGCCGCGCCATATCAACAAACACTTTCATTTGTTCTTCGTCCATGTAAGCGGCGGGTTCTTCGATTCCGATGAGCGGTATGGGAACCGGATCTTCAAACAGAAGAACATGGAAAAAAAGCCGGAGCAATCCTTCACTCACCTGATCCGCATAAAACGGTGCCTCTTGTCCCGTCATAAAAAAAGAAAGAATTTGCCGTCCCGATTCGTTGGTTTCACAAAGAATCTTTTCAACATCCGGAATCCGACTCGCAATAACATTCAAAATTTCCTGAAACTCAGAACCGTGCTTTCCGCGAAAACGTTTGATCTCTGAAACGAGAGACATTCCTTTGCTTTGTTTGTGAGAACGGGGAGTCAGACCAAAAGCATTGTCAGGAAAATAGCAAGCGTGATGAAATTGTGCCAAATGCTGTTTCAGTTGAGGAACATCCGGTAAATTTTCATAATTGGCGAGAGTGGCGAGTGCGAGATGTTTGCTGTCGGTTCGTTTGACCAACTCCAACTCCAAGGCTCCGGCACCATACCAAGGATTGAGATGCCGCATTGATCGTTCTCCATTTTGAAAAAGAAGAATCGGATTGACGCTGCTATGTTGGTTATTTCGGTAAACAAGGGCTTCTGTTTCGATATAAGCGTGCTGAGTTCCGGCTTTTTTCTCGATATTAACCGCATAAGTCAGCGGAGTTGGTTCGGAGCAAGCCCGATAAATTAAACCGAATGAGATAGGACCGTCACTGCCGCGGTGACGAACCGCATCAAAACCGCCGCGTCTGGTGAGTGCCTCGTCCAACCCGTGTTCCAAACAATCCGAAATAAAAGAAAAAAGATCAAGAATAGAACTTTTTCCGGTACCGCTTGCACCAATGAACGTTGTAAACGGGGTCAATTCATACGGCGATAGGTCAACACCGATATCCATGACCATCGTTTGCTGAAAACTGGAACCAAAGGCAGCCTGTTTCAAACCCTTGTAATTCTTGATCCAAAATCCTTCGATGATAGGAAGTAACACTCTGACACTCACAACTACTCATGTTCACAACTTTCTTCTACAGACACAATTAAATGCGCTGGAATAGAAAACAACATTCCCTTTAATTATTACACAACCAACCAGAAAGTCAATACTTATAGTTAATAGTTAATAGCTCTGTTACGCACCCGTAGGCGAAAAGTCGGTCAAAGATACATCAACTCGGTAGGATTGCGCATTTTCCTCCGCCTGAAAGGGCAACATAACTATTATTACCTTTTCCATCGGTATGCTGCCCTTTCAGGGCGACGTGTTAGTGAATCTCACCCGTCGCGTTGCGGCGGGCTGGCTTATGTTGCCTCTAAAGGGGCGGAGGAAAAACTTGCTATCCTACCGGACAACAAAATTCTGATGTTAATGTATGTTTGACCGAATTTTCGCCGACGGTGCGTAACATGAGGTATTAACTCTGATTTCTTGTCTTTTCGCACGTGTGAATTACTTTTTCGCCTGTGTGAATTACCTTTTCGCGCGTGCGAATTACTTTTTCGCCTGTGTGAATTACCTTTTCGCACGTGTGAATTACTCTTTCGCACATGCAAATTGCCGTTTCGCACGTGCGAATTACCTTTTCACACACGCCAACTTGTTTACTTTCGGCGTTGGTGAGCGTCTTTCGTCTATGTCAAACCGCTCACACAATATCATTCACTCCTTGTGTCCTGTTTTTGATTCCCAAAAATTGCTAATTCTACCGGATTAGGTGTTTCCCACTGGAATCGTCAAATTGGTAATCATAAGATAGGTAGGCGACCTTTTGCTAAAAGGTCGCGTCGGCGTACTCGCCGACAGTGAATTAGATTAACAATAGCAAATTGAGCTGTCTTCCGTTTTGGAATCAAGTTACCAACCGTCAACAAAGGCAAGTCGGCTATCGCCGACACGACCTTTCAGCGAAAGGTCGCCCACCAGATGATTACCTATTATTTGACGATTCCGATGGAAAACACCTAATCCGGTAGAATCAGAAAAATTGCAGAACACGCTGATCTGTTGACATGTTGAGTTCTTCTGTTGTTACGTCGAAAAAGATTCGTCCTGTATTCGGTTTATTGAGTCCAATCAATGTTTTAAGCAACACGGTTTTACCGCAACCGCTTTCGCTGATAATTGCAATTGTTGCCCCTTGCGTAACATGAGTTAATAGTTTAGGGGACGCAAACGGATTACCTAAATTGTCGTAAAGTTCCGCTTGCGTCCCCCACTATTCACTATTCACTATCAACTATTAACTAATAGAGTGCCGGATAACTGGTATTTCCCATGTAAAGATTGTAATAACCGCCGTAATTGGCAGTATCTTGTTGACCGGTTTGGGATCCGAAATAACCATAAGGATAAGCGTTGCGGGACGGCATCCGAACAGTGGAATCTGTCGGAGACATATACGGTGTTGCCCATGCCTGCATCAATAAATTCAACGGATCATTTTGAGCATGACGTTCATGCCGATTGGCACGCCGTTCAGCAATTCGTTCAAATAAACGCGGACGATGTCTTTGATTGTTATTCAACAGCATGACCAGTTGAACGACATCGGAAAGATTCAAGCCGCCCTGATTCATACCAACACCCGGAGCCGGATTGCCCGAAAAACCTTGTGCGTTTGCCTGCATTCCAACCGGCATAAAACCGTAACCGTTCATCGGGAACGCCGACGGCATCGCCATCATTCCATACGGCGTCATGTAAACACCGGAATAGGGATTGACCGCCATACCCGAACCATTGCCATATCCATAATTGACTTGTTGCGGTAACAACATCATCGGCGGTGTTGCCAAAAGATTGGCAGAATTTCCAACATTGTTCTGTATTCCATTTTGGTTTGCCGCTCCAAATTGTTGAGCGTACAAAGCATAAGTATCCGCATAAGGATTCGCCAATCCGTTCAATATCGACGGAATATCGGTTGCTTGCGGGTTTGTTGCCTGAGAGTTAATTGGTAACGGGGCTTTGAGTTCACTGCCGATTTCGTTTTGTTCTTCGGCAGATTGCTGTAATTGCTGTAACTGTTGCGGAACACCGGACGTTTGTTGAGCAATTTGCAACGCCTGCAATTGCTGAGCAGAAATCATTCCCATGCCCATTCCGTACATTCCCGCATCGCCTAATGGAAATGGATTGGCTGCCGGAATCTGTTGATAACCGGTAATTGCAAGACCGTAAGGCGTCATTGTTGTGATGGGACTTACTTGCGGCTGCAAGGCTG